>NZ_CP024871.1:3237500-3245000 GCF_000306675.2 Leptospira mayottensis 200901116 | reverse complement strand
AAAACTCCGTTATCCGCGGGTTCAATTTCGATATCGTCCCCCCAAGAAATTTTTAGAAATATACTTCGAATTTCATGGAACCCGTCCGGACGTTTAAACGGAATTTCCAAACCGAGATTGATTTTAGCCGGAGAAATCAAAGGCAGCTCCCTATAAATTTATGAAAAAATAGAAACACTGAGTTTTCTTTTGCTCTAGCCGAAAGTTCAAAACGGAGTTTCAACGTTGCGTGTTTTAGAGAAAGTTTATTTACAGGTTCTATAATTTTGTTCGTTAATTCGTAGCTAAATATTAGTTTTCTAAAGATTTGTATAACGCTCTGCAAAGTTGGAATTTCTCTGTGAGATGTGTAAATTCCGACGACCGCTCCGTGGAAACTTAGGAACTCTTTCCAGGTTTCGAATCGTTGAAGAGACATCAACTTGCGGGGCGAGGGTCCAGATAAACACAAAGTTCTGTGGCGTGGTTTATTCGGCAAAATCGCTTGCAAGTCTGATGCGATTTTCTTTTTTACATTCATAATCTGTCCAAAACCAGTTAGTTTTCTCTTTCATTAGAGTTGTTGAAAGATTAATTTTTCTTCCGTTTCTTTTTGTATTAAAACGAATAATTGAAGCCGTTTTTCTAATCTAAGATATGAGACTTTTAGCAATTCTATTGTTTAACCCATGCCTATTTATTTTGAAACTTTAAGACAGTTCTAAAAATAAGAAAAACGATCTGGGAGAACATAAAAGACACCAAATTTCGCATTTTAAAACTTGTCCCAAAATCTCAAGAACTCCAGCGGAAGTTTAACAGCAATAAAGTCTATTCGAAAACCAATAAATAGCCAAGGGACGTAATGTGGAAACTCCTTCGTTTTGTGAAAAATTCGCAATGCATTTCTATCTAGATTTCGGGCATGTACTTGCTATTTTTCTAATATTTCTGAAAAACAGAGATGTGCTATCATCGTTTTTAGTGAAGAGTTGATTCTATTTCTCCGAGAATCCGCTTCACCAAATGTGTAGGACTTTTCAAAATGACGTTTTTTCCAAATGGAAGGAGCGTTTCCAAAAACCAGTTTTCCTCCCGAATTTTTGCTTTGGACAAATAATAAACGACATGATTTAGTTTTTTTGTTTCGTCGGTTCTTTCTAAGCCAAGTTTACGGTTTAGGTTATAGAACACTTCCTTAGTATGCCAGATTTCAGAGATTCCGGACGAATTCTCTCGATTTTTTCGAAACTCCTCAAACTCACGGATGTATTCCGATTTTTTTTGACCGGCCGGTTTTGAGATCGGGTCCGAACCGATTTTTAAGGAAAGGATATTATCCAGACGAAAATTGCGGGGGGCGTTTCGTTCATGACAATATCCTAATAAATAATCTTCTAAAGAATGGAATAGAAACCAAGGATCTACTTTTCTCCAAGTGGGTTTCTCACCTGTTCTGGATTGGTATTCAAGACTGAGAGATTTTTCGTTTCGAATCGCTTCTTGAATGTCGGCTTTGTAACTAGAAAGCGCTTCCTGCCAGGTAACCGGAACAATCGAGATGATTTTTTGTAGTATTTTTCGAGCGGTTAAATTTGTCTGCGGATCGGAACTGGTTTCCGTAACTTCCTCTAAAATTTTTCTGAGGGTCAACCATTCTCGAATACTCAGACGCAAACTAGAGTCAAAACGAAACGGTAAAATCAAACCGAAGGTGTCTGTTTCTGAGTCGTAATCGACTTGAATCAAGTCGGCAATGTGAGGAGTTGCTCCAAGAAAGAAAAGTTCTCCCAATTGTTCTTTTAAATCTTTTTGATTCTTGATTCCGGTTACGCTGCTAAGTTCTTCGAGAGTCATTCTCTTGCCGTCTCGAAGGTGGCGAATCAGATTCAATTTGAAATTCAGTCGAACCGTGCTTGGATTCATGAAAAAACCTAGACCTCAAAAGTAAAAACGCCGTACATTCTGTAAACCGGAAATGTGTAGTATTTTTTATTTATCATAATTCGTTTCTAAACGGTCAGTTTTATGTTTTAGGATATCGCTTCCACTGGGGTTTTTAAGTCTGTAATTTGAGTCTTTTTTATAGATTCGATATTTCGGAGAACTGATGCCATGGAATGTTCGGATTGGGATCAAGTTCTAAGCAGAGACTGATTTTATTACGGGTATAGTTGCCAGAAATATCTGTAGTTTTCGTGAAATGTAGAATTCTTGCATTCAAAACTTTTACGTCGTAGAGAATTGTGTCTGCTTTCAAACGACTGACTGGTTGCCGCCGTAACTAAGAGTTTGCCCCAAAACCTTCGAAGAAATTACAATTATGATCTCTAAGTCGCTAATAAAAAAATACGCGGGTTCCGCACGGATTACGTCCTTTTGGAGGGTTATAAGTTTTTAAATCGTCTTTTCACCGTTAAGCTACTAGTAGTTTCTACAAATTTTAAAGCCTTGGGACAAACTCTCAAGGAGATCTCCTCAAGTTCAAGAAAACGCATCCTGATTGACAATTTGAAACAAGAAGGAATTCTTTCGGAGATGCGAAAGATAATATTATTCTTTCTACTCTGCTTACCGGTTTTGTATTATATCGGAACCGTCCTAAGTTGGGAGAAAAAAAAGAGAATCCGTCCCACTGGAGACGAGCCCCATTATCTTATGATCTCGGAAAGTATTCGAAAAGATGGAGATTTCGATCTTAAAAATAACTACGAAGAGGATCGAAATACGAAAAAAATTATTGGTCCCGTCGATGTGGAAAATCATACGACTCCAAAAGACGGAAAATTATACAGCATTCATTCGATCGGAACTTCGTGCCTTACGTTGATTGGATATTCGATTTTCGGTATTACGGGAGCTCGCATTAGTCTTGCTCTTTTGGCGGGGATTATTCCTTTTTTATTTTATCAGTTGGGTAAAATCTTTCATCTTTCGCCGAAAGAGGCTGCCGTAATCGCGGTTTTCTATTCCGTTAGTCTTCCATTTCCCATGGTCGCGGGACAAATATTTCCGGATCTGCCGACAGGAATTCTGCTGACTTTCGTATTCACGATCCTATTTATGTTGGAAACGAAAAGATCATTCGAAAATAAGAATATTCTGTATTTTGTATGTGGGGTAGGGTGTGGATGTTTGGCTTGGTTTCATACAAAAAATCTACCGGTCGTAGCGCTTATCCTTTTTTGGATTCTTTACAAAAAGGAAGCGGATCTGAAATCCAAAGGAATTTTCCTCGGAACTACTCTTTTGTTCGTATTCTCTTTTTTAGGTTGTAACTTTTTATGGTTTGGATCGATTGCCGGTCCTTATGGCGGAAAAAATTCTCCACCGACGTTCGATTTAAATTTTTTCCATTGGATTACGGTTTTTTTGGGTCTTTTTATGGACCGGAATCAAGGGCTCTTTTTTCAAAATCCTATGATCTGGATTCCTGGAATCTTAGGAATTTTTTTTCTTATTCTAGATAAGAATTTAAAGCGAATCGGAATTCTTGTCCTGTTCGTATTGATTTTACAACTTGGACTAAATGCGGGGCATTCTTGTTCCTATGGATGTCTTTCTCTTCCAGGTAGATTCCAATGGAGCTCTGCGGTTTTATTTTTTCTTCCTTTTCTCGTGGGTTGGAAAATGCTGAGTTCTATTTCAAGAAAAATAGCTTGGGAAATTTTTGTCCTTTGTGTCGTTTATCAAATTTGGATCGGAAAATATTGGTTTGATTATACGAGTTCTTTATACCATGTAATGGAACCTGACCCTCAAAAAAGACCCGGCTTTTTTCCGGAGAAAATTCTTTCTTATTTACCGTCCTGGACGGACCCTAATTTATCTTGGAAGGCCATCGTAAATTGGGTCTGGATTGGAATTTTTTTACTGCCGATATTATCATTGAGCTTCAGAATAATCGTAGAGATAAAACGGTCTGAATCCGATAGTTGACAAAAAACAGAAGGAGAACCAATCTTTTAAAATAAAGGACTAGAAAATCATTATGAAACTGAATTTGTATACAATTCTCCCAAAACCTACAGTTGTCTATCATCCCGAAATCCAAAATTACAGAATTCAGCGTTATGCTATTATGCTTCCTCAACTCAGTATTTTGCCGCTCGTTCGTCCTATTCAAGTGTTACGATCTTTAATAAATGGAATGATTAAGTCTATTTTGGGGCGGATTTTTATGTTTTCTTTTTCATTGAGCGTCGTTCTTTCTTCAAATTTGTTAGCTCAAGAAGAAAGTCAAAATGCAAAAGAAAAAATGGTCTGCCAGAAGATCGAACTCATTGTAAACGGACAAAGTTACGACGACGGATATAAATGTATAACTCCGGGAGCAATTTGTTATCTAGTGGAAGGTCTTTCTTTGAGTTGTTTTGCAAATTCGAGTCCCGACATGAATCAGCCGAAAGCGAATTAAAGAATCTGTTTTTAAAAAACTAAAAGTATCCCAAAAACACTTTAGAATAATTGAAATCGGCGTTTTGAGTAAAAATAAAATATTTTTGAGATGGCCTCTAAATAACATTCAAGAAGATTATTGATATAAAGTTTTCGATATCATTGAGGAATTTTTGGTCCGAGCTCGATTACCAATTGTTCTTCTGGAACCGTAAGATCAATCTTATCCACTTTTTCGGGAATTCTTCCGGATAAAACGTCCTCGGTGAGATTTTTGATTTTAGAAAGGATGGTTTCGTCCGTACAGTTTGATATGGAAATGATATTCGGAAGATCTCTTCCCCAAGAAAAACGAATTCCCGGACTATCCACAAAAAAAGATTCGGTGATTCCGTCTCCTTCCTTATCGATCATGGTAAAGACTGTCGAATCACCTGCGACTACCACGGCCTTTTTCCCTTTTTTTATATTATCTGCTTTTACACGAGTATTGGTCATTTCCCGGTTCCAAAGATAATAATATAATTTTCGAATTTGTGAATCGATCAGTTTATCTCTCGCGGATTTATACAATTCTCCATATTTTTTTCCGACTTCTTCCTCTCCTTTCATCTGTCCGTCTAATTCTCGAGGAGTAGTGGAGTGAAGATAAAAATCGGGAATGCCGTTGACTGCATTTGTATAAAACATTTGGTCTTTTCTGTCTCCCGGATATGGATTTGTGGAAGCTCCGGGATTTTTTAGGAATAAAATTAGGGCGTTTCTTCTTTCATTTACTTTTTTTCTAAGTTCCTCTGCTCTAAAACGGATCGAGCTTGTTTTAGGAGAATCTTTTCCGTAAAAACGTTCGGACCTTTCCAACTCCCCGCTTACAGCCCTTTCGGAGGAATAATTCTTCAACAGCTCCTCGTCGTATTTCAAAAGAAGATCCAATTCTTTCGTTTTCTTTAAGGGTTCGCTGGATATTTGGTTCACCTCACCCGCGTTAGCTGATGAAGTTTGGGAAGTTGAATCCTGTGTGGATGCTGTGTTCGGACTTGAAATTGTGCCGGAGGCAGAAGATACCTCGGAGATTTTACTCGGATTTACGGTTCTTTCCGATTCGGGAAGTTTATAGTATTCCAATTCCAATTCTCTGAGTCTTACGTAGTTGGACATTTTTACGAGGTATTCTTTTTCTTTTTCCCGAACCTGATTTGGATCGTCGTAACCATCCTTTAACAACGTTAGTTGTCCTTTATAAATTATCATCAAAGTCGCCTCGGAGGAATCGCGATTTGGATTTGTTCCGGTTAAGGTTTTGCCATCCTTATCTACCAATTGGATAAAATGAAATGCGATGCGATCCGTTCGGAAATCGGTGATGTTGTGAATATCGGGGGAAATTTGTAGATCGGAGGAAGAATTAAGACTTCCCCCGAAGATAAATAGAATGAGAAGATAAGTCGACAAAAACTTTTTTTTGCCGATCGGAAGCAAACGATCCGGAAAGTAGGATTTCATCTTGTTTCTAGTATCGGCCAAAAAGGGATCGGAAAAAGGGGATTCAGTTCCTTTTATGGGACAAATTGAGAGAATATTCCATTCCGGGAATACTTTCAGATAAGCCGTCCAGCCGATATTCTACGCTTTGAATGTCCTGAAAGTTCTCAAAAATGGTTTTTTCCAGAGCAAGAAAGGTGGAATCCAAAAGAGCCATTTTTTTACGGACGATCTCTTTTTGTTTTTCGTCTTCGTTCATTCGACGCGCGTACGTGTAATCGATTCTGAACTTCATTTCGGAAAGAATTTCCTGAAGTGTGGATTTTCTAAAGTCCAGAATCAGAATCCCTCCGTTTTTCCAGATTGCTTTTACGGCGTATTGGATTTCGGGAAGACGCTTTATGTTTTTATAATATTCCCCCTTGTCGTTTGTCAGGGTCTTATCGAAATAAGAGGATTCGCTGATCTCTCCGATCAAGGTCATCGTTTTGTGCCGGAATTCCTCGTTTTCCAAAAGAACTTTTCTTCTGATCGGAAACACCCGACGTTCTCCGTCGGAAGCATAGATTGTAATTTCGATTCTATGATCTCGATTACCAACGTCGTAGAGAGAAAATGGAATAAGAGTAATAAAAGGGCTGTTCCCTGCGAGAATGAATGAAGTGAAAAATAAAATGATTCCTATCCAAGCATAAGTGAGAAACAATGTTTTTCGAGAAATCCCGTCCTCGGTCGCGATGCGGAAAAGCCAAAGATATCCTTGATTGATTTTTTCTCCCGCGGCTTTAATCTTTTTCCAAATTGCGTCTCTGATCGCGATCGCATGTTTTTTAATTTTTTGCCAGTTCATATCCTCGAATTCCTTCTACGATGCTTTTCGCTATCTTAACTTGTAAACTTTTACTCTGCAAAAGTTTGGATTCTTTTTCATGAGAAAGATACCCCATTTCCACGAGAACTGCGGGCATGAGGCTTCCTCTGAGGACCGAAAAATCCGCTTTTTTCACTCCCCTGGACAGGATTTGAGGTTGAAGTTTTTTTTTCATCTCCGATTCCAAGGACCTGGCCAAGATTCTACTTCTTCTTTGAATTAGAGAGGACATCATCCCTGCCTGAATCTTTTTAATGGTCGCGGTTCCTTTCGCTTTAAAAATCCTGTTTTCCAGAAGAGCGGTTTCACGAGCCGACTCGGTAGATGGAGTTTGAGAAAGATAATAGATCTCGAATCCATTCACGTCCACGTTGATCGAAGAATTGCAGTGTAGGCTGATGAATAACGCGCTTCCGCTTTTTTTTAGTTCTCGGTTTGCGATCTCGGATCTTCGTTCTAATTCGATAAACGTATCGTCTGATCTCGTTAAAACGACATTCGTTGTCGGATATACTTTCTCGAAAAATTTCTGAAGAATTTTTGCGACTTGTAAAGCTACTAACTTTTCGTTGGTTCCGTTATTTGACGCCGTTCCCGGATCTTTTCCTCCGTGTCCCGCATCGATGAGAATCGTTTTGATTTCCAGTTTTTCAGTACTCGGTAAAATTTCCAATTCCAGTACGTTTTCCTTATATTCGTAGCGGACATCGTCCGACATGAGTTGTACGAAAATCGCTTCCACGATTTCGGGAGGAATCAGAAAATCCTTT
>NZ_CP024871.1:3200000-3232500 GCF_000306675.2 Leptospira mayottensis 200901116 | reverse complement strand
TTTCAGGTACATGACCCGATTGAAGTCGAATTAATTTGCGATCCGGAATCCTCGTACAAAGTTCGAAATTCAATATCAGAAATTTCTTATGAAGAATTTTCTAGAGATTCGTTTCGACTTAAGGTCACGAATAGGGAAGGACTTTTCCCATTATTGATCGAAGCGAGAGATTCGATTCGATCAATTCTTCCGGTGTCTGTAGCTTCGGATTTCAGGAAATATATGGAACAAATAGCAATTAACTACCGATCTTTATCAGAAGATTGAAGTCAAGTTTTTTTTTTGGGGGGGGGGGCTTGATGGTCGATTTGTATTTTTTAGAATTATAATTTTATAATATAATCAAGTTCATGGCGTATAGGCGGTATGCTATTTTTGGCTTTATTTCTTTGTAGGAGAGGATTTGAATTTTAAGACGAGCCCTAATGTTGAAAAAATCCGGTTGAATTTCCAAGACTTTGAATCTGCAAAATATGTAGTTTGATTTTTTAAAGAAAGGATTTTTCCTGAACTTTATTTAAAGTCTATCCCCAAAATCTTAGGATGTGGGAACCTCAGTGTTTTTGTTACGAACAACGACGAATTCTGGCATTATACAGAAAAAACCCAAAGCTTTTTCAAGGCCTAAGATCTCGGTATCATAGTGTTGAAGATATTTCATAATCTCTCTTTTTCCAAAGCTTCACGATTTGTAGAATTGAAATTTTTTTAGGTTTGTTTTTTCAAAACGAGTTCCGGTTTTATTTTATTTTTGCGGATTTTGGGAGAATTTTTTTCGACCTTAAAATTTCAGGACATTACTTCTCTTGAAGTGCTGGCTAACATAGAAAAGTGGGAATACGGTATGGAATTTTGGTTCCATATTAAAATATGTCTCTTTATACGAATTAAGATAGAATCATATAATTTCCCGTTTGGTTCGAAATTGTGGAACTTCTTTCTTTTTCGTGGATTTTCCTAAAAGAGCTTCTATTTCAGCAAATAGGATTTGGTGAATTTTTAGAAAACTTGATTTCAATTTCGATAAAATCTTTCAATTTTTAAAAAATTTGTTCAAAATCCCCTCTGTTTCTAAAAGAAAGATGCCTAAAAATTAAACAAAAGCTGCTCAGTTAAGCATTTATTCAAATTTTTTTCAAAATGAAACTTTGGTTAATTATAATGAATATAATTTCTTCATTTGCAAAAGTAATTTAGAAAAAAAATGTTTATAAAATGAAAGTCACTGTATCCAAGCTCGGCAATCGTATTCTAATTACACATACTTTTATATACTGCGTTTGTTAGAATCAATTTCAGAAAAAAATCGTAAATACTAAGCTTATCAGAATGAAAATGTATGCTTTTCGGCCATTTTAACTAAGATCGTTTCATAGAAATGGAATATACAAGATTCATAAAGTGTTTGAATCGACTGGTAAAAAAAGGGATGCAAATTTTTTTTTGATTTATTTCTTAAGGCGGTAGGTCAGATTAGTATTGAGGATTCGTTCTTCGAAAAAAATGCTCATCTGAGGTTTCAATAATGAAAATAAACAAATTGATTTCTATAATTTCCCTTCTTGGTTTGTTTGCTACAAGTTCTCTATTTGCGGTGTCGGAAGAAGTTGAGGATCAACTTTTGGAAAAGGCGATCTTTGAGAGTGCGGTTACTAAAGAACAAAAGGCTGCGGTTGGAAATTATTTGAAAGCGATTGCGCAACAAAAGGCGAATAGAGCCGAAGAACTTCGAGAACTTGCAAGAAGATCTACGGGCGGAAAGTTTCTCGCAAGTAGTGTTCAATCTCAAAAATATCTGAAACAAGCTCAATTACTGGAAAAAGAAGCTCAAAGATACCAATCCGTTCTTGGAAATTTTTAATTCTCCATTCATCTTGTTTGATAGACCAAGACTAAGGGGCGTCTTTTAGGCGCCTTTTTTATTGTAGTGAATCGTTTGAGATTTATGGGTGTGGGCACATTGAACAAAAAGTATTGTTTGATCAAGCTTTCATGGGGGAATCTTAGAGGGATTGTAAATGTAAGTCGACGGATCTTTTTCGGGCTTGGGGGATATTCGAAGTAAAAGTTCGGACCTTTTTGTAAGGATATTTTTTCGTCTATCAAGAATCTGCAATTTCATACGCGTATATATTTCTTCATCTTATGAATACAAATGAATTTTGGAATAAGGCTTTCAAACTGAACATTCAATTCAGTCGGGTATTTCGATACGAAACATAAAAAGAACGGAACGATTTTCGTGTTGGAAGCAGTAAATATCCAAAAACGGAAACAAAATCAGAGTCCGTCCTAAAACCTTAGAATGCGGAAAACTCCATGGGAATTTAACAATGAAAAGACCGTTCAGAAATCCCACGAACTTTTAACCATAATCCGTGGGAAAGTTCCAGTGTCTTATTACGAATTTAGTGAATGATTGCGGTTGATTTCTTTTAAGATTTTGATCGGATTCTAAATCAAATAATTATAATATTTAGATGTTTTATTTTAAAAGCCAGGAGTAGTATCCGGGTAAATTTGAGCAGCTAAGATGAAGATAAAAATACTGACAGCAATTCCCATTGATGCAAGCAGTACGTCTTTTCCTACTTTTCGGAATGTTTCCAAATAAGGGAGATCCCTAAAAGTCATGAAGTTGAGAATGATTTCCCGACCTGCAAGCATTCCTAAAAACACCCAAGTGGTTGACATGGGTATTTGGCTCCATTCGTGAAAGACAATCAGAATGGTGCCGTAAACCAAATCTACAATTGTCGCGGCTTTGGACCATTGAATATCCGATTTTTCAGTTACAATTTCTTGAATAGTTCCGCCGTTTGTATAAAGAATAATTCCTAAAGCAACGATAAGTATTCCGACCGCGAGGATAAATTCTAAAATGGAAAGTTGTCTGGGGAGATAAATTACAATGTTTGCTGCGTCTTGACGTAACCAAGCGATCCAAAGATAAATTGTGGATAACCATTGAAAAATAGCCCAACGTTTCTCACTTCTCGGATCGGGAATGTGATCTTCAGTATATTCTTTCGGATCGATTTTTACCAAAACTCCCCAAACAAAAATTGCAACGCCGAATGCGATTCCGTAACCGAAAAAGGATTTGGTCAGTATCTTTTCGATATTACTTCCGCTGAAAAGTCCCAAGATCAAAAAGGTGGTGGAAATAGGGGATTTCAGTCGGGTGATTACGACTAGAATCAATGGAGCTAAAAGTTGTATAAGATTGAATTTTCGAACTTCTGGAAAATTTTCCAAACGCCCGAAATGAATCTGGAAATCGTTCCAAATCCAAGTACCTAAAAAAATGATAGCGATGGTTCCCCCTAAAACAATTAACTTTGAGACCCAGTGAACTGCTCTTTTACTTTCTATAAAAGTTCCGATTGTTTGTACCGCGTCGTTTCCGGCTACGGAGAATGCGCTGATAAAAAATGCAAACCAGCCTAAATAATAAGAGGGAGATCCGAATTGATAAGCGACAACCATCAGAATTCCGGCTATCGCGACCAAAGAGTAAAATCGAATTTGATCTCTAATACTAGGGTGTTGGAAATCTATTTCATTTTGTTTCATCAGGAGAGATATCTCTAAGCGAATGCTTAAAAAGATATTAATAAAACGCCGAAACTCCCGTCAAGGGGGTTCCGACGCGGCGTAAAGGGCCTTTAATCTAGGAAATGTTTTCCGTATTTGGATTGTATGTCACGAACATCGAAGAGAATGAAAAAGTCGATGGTTTTAAAAACCTTGTCCCAAGCGGGAATTCCGCAAATTTGAGAACCCGCTCTAATATATCCCTTAATCAAGGCCGGAATTCTTTTATAAACTGCTTTTATATCATCCACCTGATAGTTCGGATCAAAGCCCGGAATTTCAAAACCCGGAAGAGGAGTTACGTCGAATTCTTTTCTTACAAGAGCGTTCTTATCTTTTAAATAAGCGTAAACTTCATTAGCGGATCGTGTGTCGGTATTATGAATTGAACCGCATCCGAAAAGATATCTAACATTATGTTTCTGCATATAAGCTCCTAACCCAGCCCAGAGCATTGAAATTACAGATCCGTCTCTGTATTCGGGATGAACACAACTTCTTCCTATCTCTGCGGTTTCTGCGTCCAATTCGTAAATTTTAGTGATATCGAATTCATTGTCGGAATAAAAGCCTAGATTTTGTTTTGCAACCGATCTGCGGAGAATTCGATACGTTCCAACGATTTTGTTTTCTCGGTTCTTATCGATCACAATCAAATGGTCACAAAAAAGATCGTATTCGTCTCTGTCTTTGCGCGTTGCTGCAGATTGTGGCAGCCCTTCACCCAATTCTAGATTGAAAACTTCATAACGAAGTGCGAGAGTTCGCTCTATTTCCAACTGATTTTCGGCGATCCTGACTTCTAGTTTTCGTTCTGTTTTGGTATTGTTGTTACCTACGAAACTCGTTCCCATAGTAGCATCCTTAGGTTTTGATAGCTCGTTATTCTATTCGCTTTGTTTACGTTCAGATTACATGGGAAATAAATGTTCGGCAAAAAAGTGAGTTCTAAAATCTCGTGAAAGTTGCTTAAAAACTTTAAAAAAGATTTTTTCTAAACTTTATTCGCCGAAGAGATTTTTATAGGGAAACTTTGTAAAATCTAAAAATAATGATCTTACCGATCTCTATACAATGAGATACTACGAACTTTGAGAACTCCTATTATGGTTTGTCCCAAAACTTAAAGAGAATTCGGTTTGAATCATTTGGTAAGTTCGTAATAAAACGCAGTAGTTTTCTCAAATTACGTCTCTTTAGGAATTTATAGATGTTTAAATTGCCTTTTCACTATTAAACTAAAAACTGTTTCAAAATTTTAGAACGATCGGAATTGCATTTTAAACAAAGATAAGGGGTAGTTTTAAGAGGTGTGGGCTCCACGTTCTATGGTTTGGGGACAGACATTCAATGGAAGCTCCTTTGAGTATTTAGCCCGATTTATAGTAAGTGATTATGTTTCTGTAACGCTCAATTTGATCGTATCTAAGATCTTGCTTACTTTTTTATCGAATTTCTTATTAAAGACCAAAGAGTTTAAGGTTTTTTCCAAAAACAGAATCATTTCAACTGCTTTCCATTCAAGAACGTTTTTATGATTACGAACTTTACCGGAGTGAAGATAGGTGGAAATTCCACGGATAGATTCGTTTTTAAAATCCCTTCTTAGGGCAAAAAATAGGGCTTGCGCTTGGGGAGTTAAAAAGCGGAATTTTTTCGAAAATAAAACGGCATCATGAAAATATTCGGGACGAATTACTGCGCCGTTCAATCGAAGAGACAAGATTAAGAATCCTATAAAATCGGAAATTTGGTGAAAAATTCCAAGCCCTGGAACGTCTTGTCCGGGATACAGCCGATTTTTATCCATAGACTGATGTTTCGGATGACGTGTCTGCAACCAATTGATGATGAGATACTTTTCCTTAAAGTAGTAATCGTTGATTTCTAACCTATATTCTTGTATGCTCAGACGAAGATGTAATAAGATTTCCTTATCGAAAATTAATACGAGCCTTTGAAAGTCCTGTCCCATACCCGAGATTTCAAGTTGAACCTTTTGATAACCTTTCTTTCGAATTTCTGGAAGGACTTCGGTGATTTCCAACAATTCCAAAATATTCTCTCTTGTTAGGGAGTTAAAAAGATTACCCTCTTGAAACGAAAAAATCGAATCATCTATGCCGACAGTTAGGAATTCGTCGTATACGAAGTCAAAAAATCTAGGGTTATTATAACTCGATTTGGCCATATAAGGTTAGAAGGTTTTCAAAACGAAATCTTTTTGTTTTTTGGTCCTATCAGGATCTTTTAGTATTTCTTTTTTTCAAGGAGAATCCTCGATGAAAAAAGAATGATTCAAAGTCGAATGTAGTAATCGGCATGCAAGTATGCAATTACAAAGCTGAATTTCAAAATCGGGCCCACCCATACCGCTTGTCGTTCGAATCGGAATAACCTAATATCGTGTTTTCCAATTTTTCGACTTATTTTTTGGAACGTATCGGACCTGTTTATAAATGATTTTCGTTTTGCCGTCCGCAAAGGCCAAACCTCGGCTCAATCATATTCTTCGGGGTTCTACTTTGTGTTCGTTACAAAAACTGAGGAAAAAATTTCCAAAAAACTTGCGGTTCCAATATTGTTTTTTCTTCAGAGAATAAATTATCAGTTATAGACTTCGTTGAATCTGCGGTACATACGGATACCCTAATTCGTTTTAAAAATTAGGATGAGATAGGGAATAATTCATATTTCTAACTTCGTTGTAAATTCTAATGGGCTTCGTCCCAGTTGACTCCGAATTTTCCTTCCACAAGGATTGGAAGATCCAAAGGCATCGCATTTTCCATATGTTTTTTCATGGAAGTTTTGAACTCTTCCTTTTCCTTTTTGTGAACTTCGAAGACAAGCTCGTCATGAACTTGTAACAACATTCTGGATTTGTAATGTTTTTTCTCGATATCCTCGTGGATACGAATCATCGCAATCTTTATCATATCCGCGCTTGTTCCTTGGACTGGGCTATTGATCGCGACTCTTTTTGCAGCCTCTTTTGCAGATTTGTGAGTGCTGTTAATGTCAACTATCGGACGACGACGACCGGTTAATGTTTGAACATAACCGTTTTTTTCGGCAAACTCGACCATCGACTCCATATAACTCTTCACTCCCGGATACTGTGCCATATAACGTTCAATGAATGATTTTGCTTCGTCTCTTGGAATTCTAAGGTTGCGACTGAGTCCGTAGGGAGTTACTCCGTAGATTACGGAAAAATTGACGACTTTGGCCTTATCCCTCATTTCGGATGTGACTTCTTTTTCAGGAACCCCGTACAGAGCGGCTGCGGTCCTTATATGAATATCCAAGCCGTGATTGTACGCTTCCAACATCGCAGGATCCTTGGATATGTGAGCCATGATTCTGAGTTCAATCTGAGAATAATCCAAACTTAGAATTTCATACTCATCAGAATCGACGGTAAATCCTTTTCGAAGTAGCCTACCTTCTCGATCCCGAATCGGAATGTTTTGTAAATTCGGATCCGTGGAGGATAATCTTCCTGTAGCTGCGATTGTTTGATTGTAGCTTGTGTGAATTCTTCCGGTTCGAGGATTTACCATTTTGGGAAGAGCATCGACGTATGTGGACTTGAGTTTGGTGTACTTTCTATAGTCCAAAAGTTTTTCTACAATCGGATGTTCTCCTAGGAGTTCTTCTAAAACCTCGTGATCGGTTGAATAACCGGTCTGAGTTTTTTTGACGATTTTTAATTTCAAATCATCAAAAAGAATTTTCTGTAGCTCTTTCGTAGAAGCAATGTTAAACGATCTGCCTGCTTGTCTGTGAATTTCGGATTCCAGATGACGGATTTCGCGATCAAAGTCACGAGCTAATTCCTCAAAATAAGGAACGTCGAGAGCGATACCGGTATTTTCCATCTTCGCGAGTACAGAAATCAAAGGCATCTCTATATTCCGTAGAATCGGTTCCACTCCTGATTCCTTGATTTTCTTCCGAAAAATTTGATAGAGCCTGAAGGTAATGTCCGCGTCTTCGGCGGCGTATTCCGCAACCTGCTCCGGATCGATGTCTGTCAGTTCTTTCTTTTTCTTTCCCGTACCGACAAGATCGTCATAAGTGATCGTGTCGTAATTCAAAAGATCTTTTGCAAGAGCGTCCATGTTATGACGTCTTCCTTCGGGTTGGATTACGTAGGAAGCGAGCATTGTGTCGAATTGGATATTATTCAATATAAAATCATGATTTTCTAATACTATGAGATCGTATTTGATGTTTTGTCCAACTTTCGGAACTTGACTGGACAATACTGGACCCAAATGTTCTCGAACTTCCTCCAGGCTAAAAGACTTATCTTGAAATAAGGAAGCGTTATTTTTTACGGAAACGTAGAAGCCTGTTTTTTCTTGATTGGAAAAAGAGATTCCCAAAAGTTCCGCCATGGCAGGATTCGGCGAAGTGGTTTCCGTATCTACCGAAAGAACTCTGGACTTCAGAAGTCCTCTGCAAATTTTTGAAAGCTCTTCTATGGTCGTTATGAGTTTATAAGATCCTTTTTCTCCAGGGGGAATTGTTTGGGTTTCCTGTGTATCGGTGGTAGTTTCGGAATCTTTGGGAACCTCTTTTCCTGCGGATTTGGCGAGGTCTCTTGAAAGAACGTTATAACCCTGCGATTTGAAATAAATAATTGCATGGTCCGATTTGTAATCGGGTGTTTCTATATCCTTTTCGGTGATTCCTAATTTCAGATCCCTTCGAATCGTTGCGAGCTGTTTGGAAAGATAAGCATTTTCTTTTTGTTCTGAAAGTTTCGTTTGCATCGAAGGGTTTTTGATTTTATCTAAATTCTTATAAATCCCATCTAAAGTTTTGTATTCCTGAAGAAGTTTGGATGCTCCTTTGTCACCGATCCCTTTCACACCGGGAATATTATCTGAAGTGTCGCCGACGATTCCCATGTAGTCGGGAATTTGTTTTACGTCTATGCCCAATTCTTCTTTTACCCACGTGGAATCGATTTCCACAAATTCGGTGACTCCTTTTTTTCCGCGAAGCATTTTTATATTCTTTTTTTCTAATAATTGATATAAGTCCTTATCCCCGGAAAAGATTAGGATCTCTTTCGCGGTTGCTCGGTAAGTTTCACAGAGAGTTCCGATGATGTCGTCGGCTTCGTGACCTTCCATTTTTAGGACTTTAAAACCGATCTTTTCGAGGGTTTCCATCACTTCCTTTATCTGGGGACGAAGATCCTCCGGCATGGGTTTTCGATTGGCCTTGTAGTCCTCAAAAGCTTTTCCTCTTTCCAGGGGGCCTCCGGGGTCAAAAGTCATCGCTACATGGGTCGGAGTGTAATCCTGAAGAAGTTTAAAAAGCATTTTAAAAAAACCGAATGTGGCTCCGCTGGGCTTCCCGGTTTTGGAATTTGTGAGATTGGAAGCCCCGAATGCATAATACGCCCTAAATACAAATGCGTGCCCGTCGATGATAAGCAGACGTTTCATTCTTTTTCTCCGAAGAGTTCTTCGCCTAAAAAGGAATAATAGGCGAGTTCCGTTTTTCGAATCGTGTTTTTGATGGAAAATCTTTTGACGGATTCTTTATTGAAGCTTCCGAACATTTTACGAAGTTTTACATCATCCATAAGAGTTTCGTAATATTTTGCTAAGGAATCCGAGTCTCCAACTTCTGCGAGAAGGGCTCCTTTTTCGTGAGTCAGCATTTCTCCGATTCCTCCGCCTTTGGTCGCGACGATTGGAAGGCCAACAGCCATGGCGTCTAATATAGAAGTTCCGAGTCCTTCTTCTTTGGAAGTCAGTGTGAAAATGTCGAAAAGGGAAAAAATATCCGGAACATCGGTTCTATAGCCGGTGAAAATTATTTTATCAGAAATCCCTAATGTATCTGCGAGATTTTCCAATTCTTTCCTCAGTTCGCCTTCGCCGACGATAAAAACCTTGAAATTCTTGGAAGGATCAATATTTGCAATCGCGTTCAAAAGAGTTTTCTGATCTTTGTGGTCTACGAGTGCGGCCACGTTCCCGATCACGATCGTATCTTTTTTGATCGAGAATTCCTTTTTGTAGCGAGTCGGATCGGGCAGTTTTTTCGTAAAAGAGAAATCAATTCCGCTGTGAACGGTAACAGTCTTTGCGGGATCGACTCCGTCTCGAAGTAAGATTTCACGAATTCTATTGGATACGGTCAGGAAAAGATCGTTTCGTTTCGATTTGTATTTCCAAATTGAAAATAAGTTTTTTCTAATGCTAAAGTCGACTCGTCGGGAGACTACGAGTTTTGTATCAGGGAGTTTTGATTTTGCGAACAAGGCAAGTGTATGTGCTTTTGCCGTATGCGTGTGGATGAGTTTGATTTTTTTTTCCTCAACTACTGTGCGGATTGCTTTGACGGATGCAAAGTCCCATTCTCCCCTCATGTTGAGGGCTTGGAACGAAAGCCCATGGTCGGAACACCGTCCTTCCAGAGCGGATCCGGGTTTGCCTACGATGAGTTGGGGGATTTTTCGCTTCTTTAAGCCTTCTGCCAAAAGTAGGAGTTGTCTTTCTCCTCCTCTCCAGCCTGTTTCTGTGTCTATATGTAAAATCACCGGCTTAGTTTCCAGCTACCTATCATTTCTGCAAGGAATCCTTAAAAAATCACTGGACAGAAAGGTTCTGTTTTCGTGAAAATTGTTCTAATATATTAAACAATGCTCAAGGAAAATTGGAATGTGTGAACTTCTTGGTATGAGCGCGAATGTCCCGACAGATATTTGTTTCAGTCTGACCGGCCTTGTACAAAGAGGAGGGAAAACAGGACCTCATAAGGATGGATGGGGGATTGCGTTCTATGAAGGGAAGGGACTCCGCATTTTTCACGATCCATCGCCGGGTGTAGAATCTAAAATTGCCGCCTTCGTTCAAAGGCTTCCGATTAAAAGTGAAATTGTGATCAGCCATATTCGTAAGGCAAACCGCGGAAAAGTGGACCTGAAAAATACACACCCATTTGTTCGGGAATTTTGGGGTTTTCACTGGACTTTTGCTCATAACGGACAGTTTAAAAAAATCAAGGAAAAATCCCTCGGTGATTTTCAACCGGTAGGAAGTACGGATTCGGAATATGCATTCTGTTGGCTTTTGGGAAAGTTGAAGAAGAAGTTCAAAAGTCCTCCTAAGAAAGAAGCCGAACTTTTCAAGGCCGTTGAATCTTTGATGTGGGAGCTATATCAAAAAGGAGTTTCCAACATTCTCTTCAGCGATTCCAGAAATCTATATACGTTCTGCTCCACAAAACTTTCTTGGATCACCCGAAAATCTCCCTTTGGAAAGGCCCGGCTTGTAGACGCGGATCTCAGCGTGGATTTTCGAAAAGTCACAACTCCGGGAGATAGAGTCACTGTGATCGCAACTCAGCCTCTTACTTCTAACGAAGAATGGACGATCTGTCAACCGGGCGAGTTTTCCGTTTGGAGAAAAGGTCGAATTGTATTTTCCAACCGGTGAGAATGGATTTGTAGGAATTCATACAAGTTCTACACTGACCGAAATTCTGAGTAACTTGATTTCGTGAAAAAAGTTTGGGCGAATCGGTCGCGAATTTCATAGCACAAAAATGGCGACCGACCGCGCTTTATGCTACAATTCCTTCGGAATTTTCGCTGCAATCGCTTTCGCATTTGTTATGCCGAGTTCATTAAGCTTCCTCAGATTTTTTGTCTAACCAAGGGTGATGTAATGAAAATTCAATTCTCAGCTATGGACTATCGTTCGGACGATACTTTCGAAAAGGCCGATTATCAGTTCGAAGGAAGTTTGGAAAAAGGTTGGGACATTTCCAGAAACGGAAAAGAATATCTCCATCTAGGCCCGGGTTATAAACTTTTAAAATCCAAACTCTGTGGAGTTTGTTCCACGGATCTTTCCCGACGATTTCTTCCATTTCCACTTCCACAAGTAATCGGACACGAGGTCATTGCTGAAGACGTCGAATTCCGCGACGGAATCAAACAGAAATACGTTGTCGAGATCAATGACACGTTCGAAGCAAGGGGAGAAATTCCTTTCGACGAATTTTGTAAGGAAGGAATTCCGTCTCACAGTCCCGAAAGAAAGGTTTTAGGCATCGATAGGCTTCCGGGTGGATTCGGTCCTTACATATTAGCTCCTCAAAGTGCGGCGATTCCTTTTCGAAATCTTCCCGATAAAACAGCGGTTTTGATCGAACCATTTGCCGCTTCTTTACAAGCCGTGATTGCTTCTCCACCTAAAAACGGTGACAACGTTGCGGTCTTGGGGCCGAGAAGATTGGGAAGTCTTGTTATATCTGCGTTAGTCGCCTTTAGAGAGTCTTCCGGAATCCAGTTTAAGATTTCCGCTTTAGCGAGACACGATCATCTTTTAAAACTTTCTCTTGATCTGGGAGCAGATGAAGTCATTGATCTTCGAAAGGAAAACCTCATGTCTCTCAAAGATCGTTTTGCGATCGTCTACGACACAACGAGTACTACGTCCGGCTTTGAAAGTGCGATCCAGCTTTCAAATAGAGAGTTACATCTTAAAACCACGAATGGACAGGAAGTTTTTGGCGTCGGAAAGCTCACGGAATTGGTCGTCGACGAACTATCCCTATTGAAATTCACGGATGAGAATTTGGGTTTTCACTGGGAAAAAGAAGCTCGTTCCAATCGAACAGTATATGTTGCGGGTAACGTTGGAAAAATATCCCTACCATCTCACTTCAAAGTATATTACGGAAGCGTTGAGGAAGCTGAAAAAATCCTTTTTTCCAAGGATTTCGAAGGTCGCGTGCCTCGTTTCGATTTGGGAATTGCAGGAACCGCCGAGGAAATCGATCTTTTGATTCGCCCGAGTCATCGTCACGAGAATTCTCTCATTCGCCCAAGAAGCGCAATTCTTTTTAAAGGGGAATCTAAGGGAAATCGTTTATTAGAGTTTTTGAATTCTGGTAAATCAATTCGTTCTTCCCGATGTGGGGATTTTCATCTCGCCATCAAACTCCTGCAGGAAAACGAAAAAGTTTCGGAGGCTTTGGAGAAGAATATGGTGACTCACACTTATTCTCCGGAAAAACTTTCCCAGGCTTTTACAACCGCTCGTACACCGGAAGCGATCAAAGTAGTGATTGAACATGTCTGATTCCTTTGCATTTAGGGAGTTAGGAACTTCTCTCGGGCCGACTTTAAAGGAAGGTGGGGAAGGAATTTTGGAACTCGATTTAAAGAATCTTCGGATTTTTACGGGACTTTCCATACTTTCTAGAATCTTAGGAGAAGAAGTTTTCGAACAAGTCCAGAACGGAATCGGAGACGTTACGATCTTTTACAAGATCAATCCGAACATTAATCAAGAACTTTTGAATCTGCATATCGGATATATTCAAATTTATGCAAGAGCTGGGGTGTTAAAAGATACTCTTCTTTTTAAAGAAGAGTTTCAAGATCATTTACGAACTGTATTTGGAACTTTTCAGAGACAGGTTTGGGCGAAAAAAATCCATCCGGAATTTTACGAAGAAAATCCCGAAACCTGCCCTGTCTACGCGTTAGTTTTTCCGTTTCACCACACAAGTCCGAATGAAAACATAGATTATCAATTTATTCTCGAAAGAGTTCCGAATCAAAAAGAGCCGGGAGAATTTTTCTTCCGATTAACGGTTGAAAATTACGATCGAGCCAATATCGACCTTACGGCTCTTCCACACGTAATTGTGGATGATATCGGTTCCCGGATTTTTATTGCCGGAAGTACGAAAATCGCAGAAGCGATCAACAACGGAATTTTAAGCGCAGCGCAACGTGGTGAAAAATTCTACGTAGAGGAAAATCGTTCTTTTTCTAAAGTTTTTGAACAAATCGAAAAAACGCCTCTCGGCAAACTGGATCAAATCAACGTTTTCTGGGATAAAACGTTTTCGGATGAAATTATAAAAACTAATCCGGTTGAGGCTCTTCCTTTATTTAAAAAGATTTTTCTTATATTAGAAGATCAAGAAATTACAAAACATTTAAAAGAGGGTTTTACGGTTAGGGCTCAGCTTGCGGACGAAATAGGGGTATACATCGATCTTTCCAGACTGGATCGTGTTTTGAATTTCAGCTTCAACGTAAAAAGGACAACTTTGAATCTGGATTATTATCTCAAACGAATGCCGATTTTAGAAAAAATAGCAAACCGAGAAAATCACAGGTTCGATTTGATCGAATTTAATGTTTTTCTAATACATCATATCACTTCGGAAATTATCGCTTTGATCGAAACTTTCCGAAGACTTGGTTCTAAACAGCTCACAGTAGCCTTTGTGAAATACGGAGGAGTCGTTCCGGCAAATTATTTGGATGTCCTTTTGGACGTTCCTACGGATCATTTTTATATGTCCGGTCTTCAACTTAAAGTGGGACCTAAAAACAAGATTTATTATTCCGTTTCTCCTCTTTATAGCGATTCCTCAAAACTGAAAAACTTGTATGATCGCTTGGAGAAAGAGAAGCTTGGTTTTTTTGACGCAATGAAACTTCTTTCCGGATATCTTTTTTTGAATCTTCTTTTGGATTCGTATCAAAAAAAGGAAAAGACGATCTTAGTAGAAGACGGGGGCTATGTGGCTCCTTTCTTCAACGAGTTTGCTCTTTCCGGAAAGGATATGGAATTTCTTTGTAAGGAATATTCTGTAATAAGGGAAGCTCCTAAAATGAAAGTTTCCGACTTTCTAGCGAAAACGTTAGTCGGCACTGTAGAGCATACTCGGAACGGTTATGACAGACTCAAAAGCGTCCAAGATAAAAATCAAAAATTGTTTTTGCCTGCGTTTTCCATTGCAATTTCCGATCAGAAAGTAAGGGAAGAATCCAAAGAAGTCGCTTATTCGATATTAAACGCAATCGAAACAATTTTAAACGGACAGGGAATGATTCTTTCTTCGAGGAAAATTTTAATTCTCGGAGCAAAGGGAAATATTGGTTCCTACTTATGCAAATATTTGGAGTCTAGATTGCATGAGACCAATCAGGATTTGATTCAAGTCGATATTAAATTCTCCAAATCCGAAAGGTTTAATTATAGGACGATTGATGAAATTGCAAGAGAAGAATTTCTTTCCAGAGATTTGATTCTTGGAGTTATCGGATGCTCGATTTTAAAACAGGAGCATTTCGAAGATCTTGTTCTCAACGGAACCAAATCGAAAATTTTAGTAGCTTCCGGTTCCACAAAAACCGCGGAATACACGGATTTGATTCACTGGATTGATCGGCTTTCTTTTTCTGAAGATAAGCGGATCGGCGGTTATCCGGTTCGATTGGAATTCGATCGAATTTTGGATCCTCAATCCGGAATTGATCAGGGTGGAAAGGTGAGTTTTTTTATTTCTAAAGAAGGCGTGGAGATCGAAAAAACCTTTTTTTTGTTAAGCGACTTGAGTCCGATTAATTTTTTGTTTTACGGAGTTCCGACAGAAGGAATGGACGCGATCATTGGGCAACTTGCATCCGTGGCATTGGGAATGGTGAATCAATTCAAAAATGGAAAGATCTTACCTCCGGGACTTTATGCGGTGGATCATGAAATCGATATTTGGGGAAATCCGATTTAACTTTTTAAAGGGTTTAGTGGGGGAGGAATCCCCCTCGCAAAAGCCGCGTTAGGCGTCTTTTGCTACCCCCTCTCCGGGCGATCTTCAAGGTTTATAGGCCCGGACCCATTTTCAGAAAACTCCTTATTTAATCTTGATGCAGACAAGTTTGTTTTTACACTGCATTTTCCCGTTTTGAGGCCGTTGATCTTTTTCACTCGTGATTTATTCCGAATAACAGAGAAAAACGACTTTTGTCGATTGAGATGAAAATAGGTCGCCTTAAAACCTTAAAGGAAAATTAACTTACGCTCATTCAGTAAGTTCGTAATAAAATACAGGGGTTCCCATAAATTACACCCCTTTTATGGACTTTCAGACAAATTTTATTGTCAGAACATTCTCGTGGGAGTTCCTATATTTTGAAATTTTGGGACAAACTCTAAAGTGCGTATGATGTTGTTTTTTATAATATTTAAAACGGTTTTTTTGCGGAAATTTAAATTTAAAAATGAGTATTTAAAAAATGGGCACACATGCAGACGATTGTTTTATAATTTATGCATTTGTTTGAATCGGAATGAAAAATGAATCTAGAAAAAAGAGAAGGGCATAATTTATGCTATCTTTTTTTAGGGAATGAAGAATCTATTCGAATAATTTAAAGGAATATCATCAATGATAAAGAAACTAACGTGTGTATTCGTTGTTCTCTTTTTTATTTCAATTTCTGCGGAAGAAAGTTCCGATTTTAGAAATGATTTAAACTCTCTTATGGCTGTATTCGAATCCTGTGAATGTAAATTCATCCGAAACGGTGTCGAACATGGTCCAAAGGAAGCCAGAGCACACATGGAAAAAAAGCTGAAAGTGGTGGAAGGAAGAATTCAAACTATCCCGGAGTTTATAGATTATATTGGTTCCAAATCCAGTGTATCCGGAAAACCGTATCTCGTAAAATTTGCGGATGGTAAGACTAAGGAATCCGGAGTTTGGTTGAAAGAGAAATGGGAGGAAATTTTAAAAGAAAAGAATTCCTCCACAAACTCGACCAGAAAAAAGAAGAATTAAAAATCTATCCACAAACTTTGTTTTATTTTTAGGAAGGAAATCAATCTCGGGTAGTATAAAAAGAAGATAATTGAAAAGGTAACGCGAGACGCGCTGTGAGCCTATAGCGAAAGTTCCCAAAAGAGTTCTGCTTACAGAGTTCATTTGAACGTTGATTCGTCTCATCATTCGTTTTCCCGGACCGGGGTTGATATAAGGTTCATCTAGATTTTTTACCTGAGGCGTTTTGAAACGGAAAGAAACTTCCCATACGCTTTCAAAAATCGAGGAACTTTTTTTGGAAGAAGTTTCAAATCTTTTTCGAAAAAAACAAAGTCAGGTTCTTAAGGATTTATACGAAGAAAATCGATTTGAGTTTTTTATCGGATGTTTCTCATAAAATTTGTTTTGTTGTAAAATTCTAAATTTAATGAGAGTTCGGTATAAGAAAATTTTCTAAAAGTAATAGTTCTTACATTTTTAAAATTCGCAATAGATCTAAAACAGTGTGAGAACTCCCACATTTTATTCTTTTCCGGAAAAATTAACTTTAATGAGATAAGTTTCTTTAGATCGAACGTATGTAGTTTATTTTGAAAGATTAGTTGGGTAAAACGTAATAAAATTTCCGAAAAGACGCTTTTTTTCTTGTACTTTACCAAGTTTTCCTATGATAGCCGATAAATTCCAAGCAAGAGGTGCCTATGAATTTAATTTTGAATCGTTTCCTAAATAAGAGGGACGTTTTCAGAAAGGAAGAATTACGTCGGGGACAAATTAGTTCTCTTCGGATATCAGGACTTCAGATTAAAGCTCAAAAACAAAGGAATCGATTTCGAAAAAGAGAAAAAAGAATATTTTGATTTATTAAACGAGATTCTATTTTGACTTGGATTTATTTTTGAAAAGGAAAAATTTATGCCAGATTTGAAAATCATCAGCCTTTATACGATGGCGGCTCTTTATGTTATTGCGGGAATACTTCATTTTGTATGGCCGAGATTTTATCTGAGAATCATGCCACCTTATATTCCTTATCCTAAATTAGTCGTTTATTTGAGTGGTGTGATTGAAATCGGATTCGGAGTCATGCTATTTTTTCCAGATACGAGACAACTTGGTGCTTGGGGAGTGATCCTTCTTCTGATCGCAGTATTTCCTGCAAATTTATACCATTATCAATCTAGGAAAAAAACTGATCCTCCCAAGTGGGTTTTACTTTTAAGACTTCCATTGCAGCTTTTATTGATTTACTGGGCCTATACCTTCGTTTAAAATTCAATTTTTATAATATTCTTGAAAAAATCAATTCGAATACTTTTTCAGCTCTTCCATTCCGGGAAGATTGGTTAAATCAGGAACGATTACGATTTCTATCCTTCGATTTGCAGATCGATTTTCGGGGGAAGTATTCGGAAGAGCTGGTCTGGAAGCTCCCATGCTCGCGGCACTGATTCTCTCTTCGGGCATTCCGGCCTTAATCATTGTATGAAGAACATTAAGAGCTCTTGAGGAAGCCAATTCCCAATTCGTGTAGCCTTTGATGCCTGTTGGAGTATCGTCCGTATGTCCTTCAATTTGAAAACGTTTTCCTTCCAAAGAGGCAAGCAAGGTGGTCACTTCCCGAATCGATGCGATTCCGGCGGACGATAGAAATGCAGAACCCACCGAAAAGAGAATATCTGAGGAAAGAACCACAACCATTCTTCCGTCGATGATCTTAATTTTGAGTTTTCCCGCATCGATTAGAGAACGGAAAGTAGCTATCAGTCCTCTGTATTCCTGAATTCTTAATTCGGATTCTTCTTGGATTCGTTTTAATTCGTTCAAAGAACGAGAAAGATTCGCTTTTTCCCCAAGAATTCTTTGATTTTCAAGTTTCGATTCTTCATAAGACTTTAAGAGAGACTCGTACTTCGAATTGGAAACGCAATGAATCAGATTCAAAAGAACAAAAATGGAAAGAGTTTTAAATTTCATGGGATTCTACCGAAATGATATCTATTTTATTTGTCGGCAAAACGTAAAAAAACAAAAGGGATAGGTGAATGAATAAAAAAATCTTTTCATCAAGTATATGCTCGACTACAATACATAAGAAGAGAATCAAATGAACGGATCAAATTCCAAATTACTCGAATCTTTCTACTTAATACTTCTTTTAGCGATTTTTTACCTTCCTAAGCCCATTGCCCCTCAAAATAAAACGCCCGCGGGAACTTCTTTTTCCGGAAAACCCGTTGAGGAAAAAAGAGAGCTCAAGGCTTATTTGGAAGAAGTAAGTAGAACTCTGCGAGACTCCGGATACAACTTAGAAAACAAACATCAATTCAACGGAGCCGTCTTCAAGGGAAGCTCAGTTATTTATAAAATTCATCTTCCTTTTATCCAAGAGGAAGGAGTTCAAAAATATAAATTAGGAATTGGTTTGGCGCATGATGATTTTGCTCATTCTTTCCTGATTCAAATTTATAGAAGCGATAAAAAAGATAGGAAGATTGCGCCAATTTTTTCTGCATATGCCGATCCTGTCTTTTTTTACGAATTCGATTATACGAGTTCTGGAAATCATTTCTTAGTAGAAATCACATTAGAAGATTCTACTCTAAGTGTTGCAAAGTTTGAACTTTTATTTAGCACTCTGATTAGCTATCAATCCGATAAAAATAGAAAAGATAACAAGGGTCAATATAATCCAAACCAGAATCATCCTGGATTTGGCCCCTATCCTTCTATCATTCCGAACGAGACCAGAAATTACTTCGAGGTTTTCAAAAAAGAATTTTGATACTTGAGTGATAGGACATTAAAATATTTGAAAGAAGTTTTAGGATCGTTCCATAGATAGGGATCCATAAAACCGGGGTTGCCTAGAAAAGTGTTCAGGAAAGACGGAAGTCCTCTATATCCCTTGAATAGAGACTACAAGAATTCGCGTGAAAGGATTTTAGAGGGAGCGGCGGTCGCGTTTTCTAGATCAGGTTTTCACGGAACTTCCCTAAGAGAAATCAGTAAAGAATGTGGATTAGAACAACCGAGTATTTATCATCACTTTCATTCTAAAGAAAATCTTTTTAGAAAGACCTTGATTGCTACACATTTGCTCGTTCTCAATGAGATCAGAAGAAGAGTTATTCGGGGCCAAGGCCTTCACGTGGAAGTGGTCTCTATTTTTAAAGCGGTTGCTGAGACCGCAAAGATTTACCCTGATAAGACAAGATTGCCTTTCAGTCTAATCTATTCGGCTCCCGTTAATTTACAGAACGAATACACAGAAAGATACGGTAACCAATATAGAAAATTACTCGAAGCCGCTTTTGAAAGAAGCGACAGTATTGGGAGAAAGGAAGAAAAACTTTCCCTTTGTGTGGATCTTTTGTACAGCTTAATTCTCGCTTGTTCCGTGGAGGTCTTATACTTGGATAGAGTCTCCGGTTTGGAAGATAGAGTCCGATTAATTTTAGAGTTTTAGGGCCTGTCTTAAAAACCTTAAAAGAAATCAGTTTCAATTACTGGATAAGTTCGTAATAAAATCTACATTTTAAAGTTTTTGGGGACAAAGATACGGGTGGAAAAATTATAAAAGAATTTTTGATAAAAACTGTCTCAAACATACTTTATCTTTATTTAAAACGCTGGCCCCGCTCGTTTTCAAGTGTTTTTGAGAATGGCTTCTTCGGGCGCTCTTTTTATTTATGTTTTAAATGATTAAAATTTTATAATATATAAATATTAAAAAATATGCATTTTATCTTGAGGGTTGAAAAGGTGGGATTTGGGGGAATTTATAGAAAAAACCAAACTTTTCCCCTCAATTTTTGAAACGGAACCAGGCCGTAATTCCTTGAATCTGTAGAGTTTTCTCGATTATCGCCTAACACTAAAAAATAGCCGGGAGGAATTCTACCCGTATCCCCGATTGGAACGTTTCCTTTGACTGCGGTCATCGGAATCATAGAAAGAGAAGGGGCGATTGTTTTAAAACCTGGTTTTAAGAAGGTTTCTTGAAGGGGACCATCGTTGATTAGGATCCGATCGTTTTCAAAACTGAAATAATCTCCCGGAAGTCCTACGACTCTTTTTAGACTCAATTCTTCCCCGAGTCCGTCTAAAACGAGAACGTCGAAACGATTCACTTCGCTTTCAACGAAAGAAATTTCCCAATTTCCAATGCGGGCAGGAAAACCTAATTTTGTGACTAAGATTAAATCTCCTTCCTTATAGGAGGGAGTCATAGAATAACCTGAGATGAAATAAATTTGAAATAAAAAAATCCGTATCAAAAGAATCGTAAACAAAGAAAGAAATATAGGAAAAAGAATGCGTAAGTATTTTCTCATTTTTTCCTTCGTTGGGAAACTTTTCGTAAAAACGTAAGACATTGTCCACAATCTTCTTTAGGACGGCAAATCGAAAAATACACTTAGAAAAATTGTATCTACGTTAAACGTAAAAGATTTTGAGTGTTTACAAATTCGGTAAAGTTATTTTTGGAAAACTCGGATCAAGACTTGTTTGATCGGAACGAATTTCTCGCTGGTATGTGATTGAGAGTCCGTATCTCTAATGGGAGTCGTAGTTTTGAGAAAGATAACTGAGTCAAAAATATTACAGATATTGGTTTTTTGAATGATGAAAATATAGGTGAATTCAAGAAACTTTCGATTCGGTTTGCGTGGGTTGGATATAAAGCTTTCTTGTAGACTTGAGTGTTTTAAGTTTATTTCGACGGATATACGATTAAAATGTCAAAACCAAAAGCATTATATTTTTATGATATATTTTCAACCTGAACCGACGTTATGGACGGGATTTTGTTCAGAGTTATTAGAAGGTATATTCGAAAAACAGATCTTTTGAGAAATTCGAAATTTTTTTGCGGATTTTCATTCAGAGTTTATTCCAAAACCTTAAAAAAATCGGTTACAATCGTTCGATAAGTCTGTAATAAAAACACAAGAGTTCCCACAAATACGTCCCTACGAACTTTCGGATAGATTTATAATTGTTAGGTGCCTACATTCCGAGGTTTTGGGATGGACTTTTATTACTCGGACGCATGGAAAGAATACTGTAATAAAATTATTTCAAAAGTTAGAATGTTAGATCTTCTTCAAAAAAGCCAACGATTTTGGATTCGGTGCAATTTTGTGAGGACTTCTATCTCTTTGCAAAAATCGTCCCTTAATTTTTGGTATCATTTTCATGCGTCCAAGTAGTAAGTTCCGGTTAAAAGCTTCTATTGTAACGAGTCGCAACGACTCCCTTATAAATCGGAGGATTCTTTTCTTTCTGAAATCTTAAATTCAGTTTTTCCTTTAGGATCGTTCTTGATTCGGATGACAAAATCATCGGTATTTTGTTTTCAAGATTTCTGAATTCTTTTTCATTCATTTCAAAGACAGTCAATGAAGGAATCGATTCAAGGTTTTTTAATATTCGATCAAGGTTCGTTTCGGAATTGAAACATAGAATTTTCTTGGAAAGATGATCTGATCCTGCCTGACCGCAAAGAATTGGATCCGTAAAAATCCAAAGCGAGGTTTCGCTCCGAGCGTAAAAATCCCTATAGATTCTTTCTTGTTTTGTCGAATGCTGTAGAATTTTTAAAATCAATCCAGAGATTAGAAAGGAAAAAACAATTAGAGTAACTGAAAGAATTTTCCATATCTTAGAAGCATGCGGTTTCCAGTTTTCCCAAAGAATTAGCAAAGGAATGATGGTGAGTATCAGATATCTACCTGTGATCGTTATGCCGTCGTTCGGTGCTAGAATTCCAACTAAAACCGTATTCAAGCCGATGACCATGAGCAGGAAGTTGATTTTTTCGTTTCTTTCATTTTTAAAAAAAACATAATATAGAACCGGAAGTAATAGGAAGGAAGAGCAAAAGAATAAGCCGAACTTAGGAATTCCGTCTACGTAGTTTACGAAGGTGATCGAAATAAACCGAAGAATCCTATCAAAAAATGCGACATTGTCGTTCCCGTAATTAAAAATAAATCTTACTCCTAGTATGTGTCCATAATTCCAAAAATTCCAAAGAAAAAATGGAAACATGGGAGAAAGGGAAAATAAAACCGCAAAAGGATTCAGTTCTTTTATTAAATGTCTTGTATTTCGTCCAAGTATTAAAATTTCAGAAAGTACTAAACTTCCTAAAAAAAGCAACGATTCCAGTCGCAACCAAATCGGAATCGAACAGGCGATTAAAGCAAAGTAAAGATACCGGGACTTTTTTAATTCCCGGTGGCGGAGCCACCAAGAAAAACCGAGAGAGTTGAAAAGAAAGTAAATCGAGTATTCGCTGAAATCCAAACTTAAAGCGAAAATAATCGTGGCTCCGTAACCGAGTAAAACCGTCCTTTGACTTATGAGCTTCCTTTTTGAAAGAAGATAAAGGGAAAGAACTGTAAAAAAAGACAATAACATCGGCATCCATTTCCAAGTTATCCCTGCCAATCGAAATAATGAGGAAACAAAGGAAAACGCAATTGGATATTGGCCGATAAATTTTCCGCGAATTTCTTTTGCAAATCCGGTTCCCGGAAGAAAAAACGCCTCATGATAAGGGTCCAATTCTTGAGCGGGATATCTTAGTTCTTCCGTTCGAAAACCGCTTTGGATCAAAGAGTCGGTTTGCATGGCTTTTAACGCGGAATCCGCTATGTAACTGTTTTCCGTTCCAATCCAGATATGAAGAACCGGTACAATAAAAAGTAGAAGCAATACGGCCCATTGTTCTTTGATTTTTTGCGTCATTGTTTTGATTTGGTCTTTGATTAATAATGTCGATTTTGAGGGATGAACTTTTATAATATCCTTAAAAAACAATCGTGAGAAATTGTATTCAAGAAAATTATAAAATTTTAAAGTATATTATTGTTCTCTGTATATTCCGTAGAGAATTTCTATATTCCCGAACGTTTTTTTGTCTACAATTTCGATGGATTTGATTTCGGAGATCGCCTCGGAAGCGAATCGATTTAGATGACTGATCATTCCTTCTTTCGTATTCGGATCGTATTTCAAATCTTTCATTCCTTTTGTGTACTCTTTCGAATACGAGAAGTATTCAAAAGAAACAGGATTTCGACTTTTGGATGTGGAAAATTTTTTGAGAAGCGCAACTAATTCTGGAACTCCCGTCGCTTGGAAAACTCTTCCTTGAAAATATAAACCTTCGCTTGCCATTCCTCCTATAAGTCCGTTCTGAAAAATTAAAAGATTTTCCTCGGGTTCTTTGAGAATGAATTCTTGAATTCTTTTTGTATTTTTTGCAAAGCCTTTTGTCGTTTTGTAGTATATCCAAGTCGGAAGAATTGAGCTCGCAAGAAGAACGTAAAATGGAATTCTCCAAAAAAAATTTTTGGTTCGTAAAAACGAAAAAAATCCTGATGTAAGAACGAATAGCCCGGGTAGGCCCGGAGTTAAATAACGGGATCCGGATTCCGCTCCACCGTCGTTGGGCGCCACAATTGCGGCCACGAAAATTCCCAGAATGGAAGAGATCAGAAGCGGTTTTTCCTTTTCTGGAATATTTTTCCAGTTCCTTGTCTGGGTAGAAAGAAAAAATAAAAATCCTACAAATAAAAAGGGAGAATACCCGAAGACACCTAATTTAAGATTTCCGTAAAATAAGAGATTTATAAAATTCTTAAATAGATTTGAAAATTCCGAATGGTTATAGTTTGCATCGTATCTCGGTCCCAAAGGAGAATGAAAAAACGATTGATTGAATCCGCAATATCCAAAGAATAAAATTATAAGAACGGCCGAGGTCAAAAAGAATCGTTTTTTGTCTTCATTCTCCTTCTTAAATGGAAGGAGAAGAAAACTTTCGCATGCCCAATAAAATCCAATAAAGATCAGATATTCAAGACGGAACCAATAACTGAGGGACAATGCCATCCCTCCGAAAGCGGCAAAAAGAAAGGATTGATTCTTTTTGGATCTTTGATAGAGAACGATTCCGGACACAAAAAGAAATAATCCGACTCCGACGTCCATAAACAGATAACCGTTCATCACCACGGGCGACAAAAGGGAAAATAAAAAGATCTGCCAGGCCGGAATTTCGAATTCTTTTCCGATCAGAAATAAAGCGAGCCCGATCAAGGACGCGGATAGGAAATAGATTCCGTAAACTCCCCCGAAAGGGAAAACAAACGCATAAAGGATTCCTAATGAAATTGGAAAGGCGATGATCTTGTGGCCGTTTACGACTGACATCTGAAGCAGGCTGAATTTCAGTTCCGGGTCGAAGTCGAATCCTGGATAAAAGACGTCTAACGATCGAAAGCCGCTTAGATAGATAGACTTTCCTAAGATGAATTTCTCATAATGATCTGCGGAAAGAAGATATTTCGGAGGAATCGTCAAATATAGAAAACTCGAAAATAAAAACGCGGCTGCGACGGAAAAAAATTTGTTTTGAAAAAGCCGAAGGAAAAGCGCTTTCAGTTTCGAGATCATTGATTTGTAAAATCCAAAATTTTAAGAATCAAAACGGAACTTTAAATCGGGTCGTTGCCCATACGGTTTGTCACAGAAAAGGATGATCGTCAGTTTTTCGAAATTGTTTTCTAGGTCAATCCGCTTTCGGTTGGGAGTAGAAAGGCGTTTTTATAAACGATTTTAAAAACTTCGGACGTAAAGCGGGGTTTTGAGGAATTCTTCGAAGATCCGTTTTTTCATTGATCCAATCTTAGAATCGTGCAAAACTTGAAGTTATGCAGCAGGAAACGGCCACAGGCCAAAATATACTGGGTCAATTTCTTTCACAAACACCAGTAAAATCTTTGATCTCTCGTTATCGAACAGAAAGAGGAAAGATTCGGAGTTTTATGGAAAAACTTCCTCTTTATTCGAGTGCGCTCAAAGATCACGAATTTCAAAATGCAGATTCTATGTTGAGAAAAGAGCTTGCTTCTAAGGTTTCTCTTCTTAAAGAACCGGTTCGAAGATTGGAAGAAGCTTTTGTAACCGCAAGAAAATTGGAGCTGATCGGAAGCAGTGAAATTGCGGTTTTACTGATCGATAAGCTTACCAATACGATTCATTCCGCAGGATATGGGCTGACCGGACTCGGAACGGGTTTTAAGGCGACTGCGGAAGAATTGGAAAAACTCGCGGAATTCGACTTTTCCTTATTTAAAGAGGTGGAAATAATCGAATCCAAAATCCGGGGTCTCAAGATAACCGCAGATTCTTCGGTGCAGGAAGTTCGAAATGTGATCGGTGACGTCCGTTCCGCTTTAGATGGATTGGAAAATGCATTTCGGTCTAGAAAAGAATTGTTTTCGAAACTCTGAAATTTACGGATGGGTCGTATCTTGTTAAAAGAGTTGAGAGGATCGTGTTCTTAACACACGACATTCTTAATTAATGATAAAGGAATAAATCATGGCATTGATTGATGTAATCAAATACGAAGGACAACCCGGAGAAATCGTCTGGAAATTTCCAAGAAATGATATCAGTTATTTCGGTCAGTTGGTAGTAAACGAAAGTCAGGAAGCGGTTTTTTTTAAGGAAGGAAAGGCCTTGGACGTATTCGGTCCCGGGACGCATACTTTGAAAACCGGAAACATTCCGATTTTGGAAAAATTAGTAAACTTACCGTTTGGTGGACAAACTCCGTTCACTGCCGAAATCGTTTATGTAAACAAGTCCGTGATCAACATGACTTGGGGAACTCCGGCTCCGATTCAAATCGAAGATCCAAAGTATCATATCACTTTGGGACTCCGAGCATTCGGAAATTATAATATAAAGGTGATCGACTCCAAGTCTTTTGTCAACACGGTAGTTGGAACCCAGCACCGATTCGATCACGACGGGGTTGATAAGCTTCTCAAACCGATGGTTGTGACAAGGCTCAGCGATTTTATTTCTGAAGTCGTATTAAAAAACGGGGTTCCTATCACTCAGATTTCCCAACATTTAGAAGAAACATCCGCCGCCGGTAAAACCAAAACTCAACCGGATTTTCAAAAATACGGACTTGAGGTTGTGGACTTTTTCATTCAGTCGATCAATTTCGATCAGAACGATCCTAACTTTCAAAAAATCCAGAAAGTTCTCACCGATAAGTTTGAAATTGATACGATGGGAAATATGTATCAGCAAAAAAGAATGTTGGATATTGGCGAGGCCGCAGCCAGCAATCCGGGTGGTTCCGCTGGAGAGGGGATGAGTGCGGGAATGGGGCTCGGAATGGGAATGAACATGGCAGGAATGATGGCTAACATGATGGGACAAAATCAAGGCGGCGGTGCAAAGCCTGCGGGGGATGACGCGGCGACAAGGATCGCGAAGTTGAAATCACTTCTCGATGGGGGGCTCATCACACAAGAAGAATTTGATACCAAAAAAAAGGACATTTTGAATTCTATCTAAAATATGATCTCCACTCTTACCCGATACAAAGCGGAATTTGAATGTATTAACGACTCTTGCAAAGCTCGATACGACCTGGATGAGATCGTCTACGAATGTAAAAAATGCGGAAGTCTTCTCCAAGTGTCACACGACTTGGATGCTTTGAGAACCGTGTCGGGACAAGAGTGGAAAGATCAATTCGATTCCAGATTTCGTTCCGTAAAGTTTCCAAATTCTTCCGGAATCTGGAACAAAAGAGAATGGGTTCTTCCTCATATCGAAGATAAAAATATCGTAACCTCCGGAGAAGGACTCACACATCTTTTTACTTCCGATCGATTGACCGAAAGTCTCGGGCTCGGAAGTTTTTACGTAAAACAATGCGGGATCTCACACACGGGTTCATTCAAAGATCTCGGAATGACCGTCTTATTATCCCAAGTAAAACATATGATCGTATCTGGCGTTCCGATTCACGCGGTAGCTTGTGCAAGTTCCGGAGATACTTCTGCCGCGCTTGCGTCTTACGCGGCGAAGGCGGGAATACCCGCGATTATATTTTTACCTGCAGGAAAGGTATCTCAAGCGCAATTGATCCAGCCGGTATCGAACGGAGCCAAGGTAATTGCACTCGACACGGATTTTGACGGATGTATGCAGATCGTCAAAGAAGTGACAAGGGAAGCGGGAATTTATCTTGCAAACTCGATGAATTCTTTACGAATCGAAGGACAAAAAACGATTTCCGTTGAAATTGCGCAGCAATTGGAATGGAAAGTTCCAGATTGGGTCGTGATTCCGGGAGGCAATCTTGGGAACGTATCCGCGCTTGGAGCGGGATTTGAGATGATGTTTTCTTTGGGACTTGTCGATAAACTTCCTAGGATCGTTTTAGCCCAAGCAGAACATGCGAATCCGTTGTACCTTTCTTACTTAAAGAATTTTGAAAGTTTCGAACCGATTGTCGCTAAGACTACGCTTGCGTCCGCGATTCAAATTGGAAATCCGGTTTCCATCCAAAAGGCGATTAAAATTCTCAAGAAGTTTAACGGAGTCGTGGAACAGGCTAGTGAATCGGAATTGGCGAATGCGGCGGCAAAGGCAGACTTATTCGGTTTATACAATGATCCTCATACGGGAGTGGCTTTGGCGACTTTGGAAAAATTAATCCGAAAAGGGACGATCGCTAAAGGGGAGAGTGTGGTCGTGATTTCGACCGCTCACGGATTGAAATTCACCGAATTTAAACTTCAGTTCCACGACGGAAAGATTCCTCGAATAGATTCTACGATCGTGAATTCCATTCATCGAATCGAACCGAATGTGACAAAAGTTATTGATTTAATCCGGAAATTGTTGTCCTCGGAATAAGTCTTTGCATAAATGCGGATATTTTTTAAAGCTATTTTAAAATTCTTTTTTTTACCAAAAATAGGAAGTTTTTCGTCAAATTTTTAATTCATGGAGGATTTTGACGATGTTTCAACCGACTTCCAAATGAAAGTCGATTCTGCAATTTCAAAAGAAATCCCTATTTCCCTAATTACGTATGTTCTCACTCTAAATGGTGAGAAAAAGTTGAAATATATAATCCAGAGAATACTTGCTCGATACAATCGTCTCGACCTTGCCGAACTTCTTTATACTTCTTCCAAGGAATTGATCGTCAATGCAACGAAAGCGGCGATCAAACGAATTTTATTTAAAGAATCAAAATTGGATATAGAATCTCCGGAAGATTACGCTCAAGGAATGGAGTCCTTTCATAATAGTTTAAGCGACAAAAAATTTCCGTTTTATAGGGAAAAAATGAAGGAACAGGGGCTTGAGATTAAAATTACTTTTCATTACAATGAGCATAGGGTCATTTTGAAGGTTTTCAATAATTTTCGACTCACGGATCAAGAGGAGAAAAGAGTACGAGAGAAATTCCGAATTTCGAGAGACTTTGACAATCTTTTCGAGTTTTTTATGAAGTTTGGAGATTCCACGGAAGGAGCGGGGCTTGGGATTACGATGGTGGAAATTCTAGTTGCACAGAGTGGATTTGACAGGCATTTGTTTACGATTTACAGTAAGAAAGGGGTTTCACAAACTGTTGCAAGAGTTGAAATTCCGCTCAAAGAGGATTATATTCCTAAAAGGCTGAAGTTTGCCAGAGAACAAAACGTCGCTTCTGACATATAAAATGAGGATGAATGGAACCGAGCAATCAAGTCAATAAATTACAGGAACAAGCGAATCTTATGAATCTCGCGCTTGAGTCTGTACTGACGGAAGAGCAAGCAGTAGAATTGATTCAAGGAAAAATCAGGGACGCTTTTCTTTTGAAAATTAGGATCGATATCGAAAACAGAAGTGGTGCGGTGGTCGCGTTGGTCAGCAAATATAGGAGTGAAGTTATCGAAATTTTTTCCCTGTTTTCCAACTCTTCGTTGATCCGTAAGATCCGAAGTTTCGAAGATTCTGCGGCGTTTGCGTTGGATATGGTCGAGGCCGCAAAATCGGAACCCTTTGATCCCGGACTTTCCGACAGTATCGGAAGAATCGTGTATTCCAAACTGACTAAAGCGGTATTAGAATCTTCTTATGCGAATTGGGAAAAAAACGACGCCTCCAGTTTAGTGAATATCTTAGAGAATCAAATTAAAACATCATTAAAAGTGAATATTGTTCGGATTCAGGCCGACGTGGAAGATTTGTCCAGTTTGAAATTTAGAGTAAAGAACGTATTCGCCGGAATTCTTCCTTCGGTCAGTCGGCCTGTAGAGGAACTTTCCATCGGCCAAGTTCCTGAAAGCCAAGAAAAAACTCCGGTACAAAGACAGATCGAACAATTTCGTAAACCTTTCGGAAGAGTCATCCTTTCCAAAACGGTCCTTGCTCCGGTTGGTGGAGTGGATTTCGATGAATTAACGGAAGGGGACAAACTTTACTTTCAATTACCGACCGGAACTATGGACGAAAAAGCCATGGCAAGAACCCTGGGTGGTATTGACGAAGATGGAAATGTAAAAAACGTAGTCGGGGAATTTATCGGGATTGCTACCGGAAAGGGAGAATATCATATTTTTGCAAAAGGACCTTCCGGCGTCCTGTTACAGGCGTTCGAAGAGCGTCCTGTTCGACTTGCAAAAGTAAAAAGCAAAACTTCAAGCTCGGCTTCCTCGGCTAGAGTGGAATCTTCCTCCGGAGCCGGTTCTTTGGGGATCATTATTATCGCGGGTGTGGTGATCGCTGTCGGATTGCTCGTTTTTTTGATTCTGAAATAATTTTTTGAATTAATTTAGGAATGCAACTTCTCTACGAAATCTAAATTGCTGCTTTCAGCAATTTAGATATATAACAAAGCTGAATTAAGCACATTCTATTCGTTTACTGACGCCGCAATTAATTCCGTTTTCGTCAAATGGAAAAATACAAACGCGATTTGTCGTAAATTCTATGTCAGAATAACCGAAACAAATATTGCGGCTTGAAGAGCGAGATTAGTTTTGGAAAGCTTTACAAATAGTATATTATAAATATTAAATGAATATTGAGTGCAGCTTCTTTAAGCTACCATGATTCATTCTACTTTATATTTTTTGCTATCAAAAATTACCTCGTATTGCCGATTTAAAAGTTGAGCATAATCTCCACAAAAAGCCACAGCAACGTCGTTTTCGTCGAATGGAGTTATTCCTTCAACTTTTTTAGTTACAGGAATTTTCTCAATCACTTCGCCTTGCATATTCAATTTACACCATTCTCCCTTGAGTTTTGTAATGATAGAATTGTTGTTTGGCGCTAATAACACCTGATACTGCGGTTTGATTGTCCATTCTCCGACTTGGTCGATATAACCCCAATGTAGGTCCAAAGCATGCTCAGCGTTAGGTTTTAAAATTCCCGCAGGGATAAGTTCTGTTTGATCGCTTTTATAATCGATTTGTTTAAAATTTGGCGGGATTATGACTTCACTTTTAGAGTTAACGGCACCTTTGCAGGGCCGGCCATCTTTAACAAAGCTTAAAACATATAATTTTTCTGAATTCATTAGAACCTCTTTTGTATTGAATTCAAAAGATGGAAATCTGAGCTTTTGAATTTATTATACCGAAACTCACGTTATTGCGAATTCTGACGACTATATAAGTAAGAGCAATGCTTATTATAACGAAAATTCAGAAATCTGAACATTAGTTTGAAATTCTTATACATTTATCGTTACTATTCAACCGATCACTAAGTTGATTAATTTTCCCGGAATGTAGATTTCTTTCCGGATCGTTTTACCGTCTAAAATCCCTTTGATTTTATCTAGGTTTTTAGCTATAGAAATCGCATCCGTTTCGGAAACGTCCTTCGGGGCTTTGAACTCGTCCCTTAGCTTGCCGTTGACTTGAACTACGATTAAAATTTCCGATTCGATGAGATATTGCGGATCGGCTTCCGGAAATTTTTCGGTGGAAAGAGATTTGTTTCTGCCGGAACGTTTCCAGAGTTCTTCCGCTATGTGCGGGGCGAACGGAGCTAAAAGGAGGATAAAGGTCTCTAAAATTTCTTTCGGTCTTCTGTCCGAAGGAGTGAACTCGTTCACAAAAATCATCAATTGTGAAATTGCGGTGTTGAAGGAAAAGTTCGGAATGTCTTCTCCAACTTTTTGAATCGTCTTGTGGAGAATTTTGAGTTCTTCAGTAGTCGGTTCGATTTCATCCAAACGAAATGATTCTCCTTCTCCCGTATGAAAAAGTCTCCAGACTCTATTCAAAAAACGGAATACACCTTCCACGCCTCTCGTGCTCCAAGGTTTTACCATTTCGAGCGGACCCATAAACATTTCAAAAAGTCTGAGACTGTCTGCTCCGTATTCTCGGATGACATCGTCCGGGTTGACCACGTTTCCGAGAGATTTGGACATCTTGCGTTTATCCTCTCCGAGAATCAAACCCTGATGAATCAGTTTGGCGAATGGTTCCTGAGTGGAGACCACTCCGATATCGTATAAAAATTTATGCCAGAATCTTGAATAAAGAAGATGTAATACCGCGTGTTCGGAACCACCTACGTAAAGATCGACGGGCATCCATTTCTTTTCCAATTCTGGATCACAAAAGAACTTTCCGTTTTTCGGATCGATATAACGTAGGTAATACCAACAGGAACCGGCCCACTGAGGCATGGTGTTTGTTTCTCTGGTTCCGATTTCTCCCGTTGACGGATCTTTGTACTGCAACCATTCTTTTGCTAATGCAAGAGGAGATTCTCCTGTGCCGGAAGGTTTGAACTCTTCTAAATTAGGAAGTTCTAATGGAAGTTCGGATTCAGGAATCGATTTTGTGATTCCTGACGGATAGTGAACTAAGGGGATTGGTTCTCCCCAATATCTTTGTCTTGCAAAGAGCCAGTCTCTAAGTTTGAACTGAGTTTTTTTCTTTCCGATTTTTTTGGATTCTGCCCAAGAGATAATTTTGGATGAAGCGGAAGAATAATCTAAGCCGTCGATCGAAACTTCAGAAGAAGACGAATGGATACAAATCGAAGTTTTAGAATCAAAGGCCACATCTGTGATTTCACCTTCGATGACAGGAAAAATTTCTAATCCGAACGTTTTAGCAAACTCGTAGTCTCTTTGGTCGTGGGCGGGGACTGCCATGATCGCCCCCGTTCCGTATCCGTACAATACGTAGTCGCTGATCCAAACTGGAATTTCTCGGGAAGGGTCCGCCGGATTGAGAACTGTCGTACCTGTAAAAACCCCGGTTTTTTCTTTGGTTAATTCCATTCGATCCAAATCACTTTTTAAGGAAGAGGCTTTTTGATATTCTTCCACTTTTTGTTTTTGTTCGGGAGTTGTGATTTCGGAAACGATTGGATGTTCGGGGGCTACGACCATATAAGTCGCGCCGAAAATTGTATCAGGCCTTGTGGTGAA
>NZ_CP024871.1:3130000-3197500 GCF_000306675.2 Leptospira mayottensis 200901116 | reverse complement strand
TGAGATTGTCACAGAACCGGCGGATGCGTATCGCAAACTCAAAGAAGGAGAAATTCTCCTAGAAGAAAGTTTAATTCGGAATTTAAAGCTGAAAATCGGATCCTACGTTTTACTAGGAGAAAGAGAATTTATTTTAAAAGGAAAGATTCTCAAAGAACCGGGACTCGCAGGAAATTTTCTTTCCATGGCTCCCACTTCGATCATATCCGGGACTTCGCTTGCTTCGACCGGATTGGAACAAAGAGGTTCGAGAATCAGTTATTTGATTCCGATCAAACTCCGGGATCCTTTGATCGCTGGAAAGTATAAGGAAACGAATTTTAAGAAGTATATTCAAAAAGACTTAACTCTTTACGATTCAACGGAAACGAATTCGGGTTCCAGAAAATTTTTAACGAATACATTGGATTTTTTCAGTCTTCTCGGTTTGTCTGCATTTTTTCTGGGAGGAATCTCTATTTTACTCGTTAGTCGCGCAGGGATTCGGGAAAAGTCGGGAGCGCTTGCGGTCTTAAAATGTTTGGGAGCGAGTCCGGGAACCGTAAGTTGGATCGTCTTAGGGGAATTATTTTTCTTTTCGTTGATCGGTTCGGTTTTGGGAATCTTGTTTGGAAACGTATTGTTGGAACGGATTCCCGATCTTGCGGGAGAAGAGATTCTGAGTTTTCGCCCGACTATAGGATTTTCCTCCTTACTTTGGGGACTTTTTATTGGAATCTTAATTCCGTTTTTCTCTTCCATCGAATCATTGGTCGAAATTCGAACTCTAAAACCAATTCTTGCTCTCAAGCAGGAATTTCAGGAAGAAGCCGATCGAGTCCCTCGATTTAGAGTCACTCAGATCGTGGGTTCTCTGATTCTGTTCCTTTCGTTTTTTGTGTTGGCATGGTGGGAAACCGAAAGTCCCTTAAAAGGTTTGATTCTTTGTTCCGTCTTATTCTTTCTGCCGTTAATCGTATTTTTAGTATATTCCGGAATCAGAATATTTGTTTCGAGATTTAAGAACCAACGGAATTTTTCTCCTTTCCTAGTGTTTATTGTCGGAAGATTTGACAGGCCGGGCACCTCTCTTTCGCTTTCTGTCATCGGTCTGACGAGTTCTCTTTTTATTCTTCTTTTGTCTTTGATAGTAAGTGAAAGTCTTTTGGAATATAGTGGAGCCAAAGACAAAGAAAGAAGACCGAATCTTTTTGTGTTGGATATTCGAGCCGAACAAAAGGAACATTTCGAAGAAGTCGTAAAAGAATTCGATGCTGAAAAAGTGATCGTCGCGCCCGTGATTGGCGCGAGGTTGTCCAAGGTCAACGGGGAAGTCGTTAAAAAAGATGAAACCGAAGTTTCTGCTTTACAGAGAGATTGGAGATCCACCGCAAGAACCAGGGAATACTTTCTCTCATATCGAAACGATCCGTATCCCACGGAAAAAATAGTAGATGGGGATTTTTGGAGAAAAGGAGAGGAGGATCAAATTTCGGTCGAAAAGGAATTCTCCGAACATCTGAAGGTAAACTTGGGAGACAGTTTGACTTTTCTAGTCGGTGGAGTGGAAGTTACGGGTGTGATCCGGAATTTCAGAACTGTAAATTGGGCTGATATGAGGCCGAATTTTGTAGTGTTATTCTCGAAGGGAATTTTAGAAAAGGCCCCGAGTTACTATTTGAGCTCTTTGAGAATTGAGTCTGAAGAAAAAAGATATAACCTTCAAAAGAGCCTGATTTCGAAATATCCGAATTTAACGATCATTGATACGGATAAAGCGGTTCGAGCTTTCTTAGGAATTCTGGAGAAAATATCTTTTACGATTCGATTGATGACTTGGTTGATCTTAGGCGCTTCTTTGTTACTTGTTTTAACCGCTTTAAATTCAAGTCGCAAAGAGAGAATTGAAGAAACGACTTTGTTACGGATTATCGGTGGAACCTCCGGTTTTTTGAAAAAGGTTTTTTTGTGGGAAGGGATTTTTCTGGGAACGTTTTCATTTTTGTTGGCCTTGCTGTTGGCTTGGATTGCGAATACATTGATCAGTCGACAGATTTTAGAGATCCAATCTTCGTATCCTTTTTTTGAATACGTACTTGCCTATATGTTTACGATTTTCGCAACTACTTCAGTTTATTATATAAATCTAAGAGGGGAATGGAAAAAACCTCCCATTACTTTTATGAAGACGGTTTGAAATTCAATCTATAACTATACTTTTCTGAGCTAAAATGGTTTCAATAGGTAAAGAGCGTTTTTCGGAAATGTCAATCGGAGAATCCAAGCGGAAGTTTTATCCGGATGAAATGAAATAAAATTGGTTTTGGCAAAATTAGAAGAATTGACGCATATTATTCTCTAAAGTTCCCTATCGGTATGAGTGAATTCATTGAAATCAAAGTTGGGGAAAAGTCCTACCAGTTTCCGTTGATTTCCGGAACCGACGGTAAAAAAGGGATCGATATGCGCGGACTTCATCAAAAAACCGGACTTATTTCGTACGATCCCGGTTTTTTTAACACCGCATACGCAGTTAGTCGAATTTCTAGAAGAGATCCAGATTCGGGAGAACTTCAATACCGTGGTTACGATGTCGCCGATCTTGTTCAACGTTCTACGTTTGTGGAAACCAGTTATCTTTTGATCTATGGTAAGCTTCCCACCGAACAACAGCTGAAAGACTTTTCTTTAAAACTTTCCAAACATTCTTTGATTCACGAAGATATGATTAATCTTTTCGATGGGTTTCCGGGCAAAGGACATCCTCTTGCGGTTCTTTCCGTGATGGTGACTTCTCTTTCCAGTTATTATCCAGAAGAATACGAAGAATCTTTGGACAAAGGGATCGATCATTCCGCGAGACTTCTTGCTAAAATCAGAACGATTGCGGCCTTTTCTTACAAGAAGATTGTCGGCCAACCTTTCGTGTATCCTTTGGATAAACATCCTTATTGCACGAACTTTCTTTATATGTTGTTCTCGATTCCGTCCAAGGATTATGTTCCTACGGAGGACATTGATCGGATTTTGAACCAACTTTGGATTCTTTATGCCGATCACGAGCAAAACGTTTCTAATACGACGGTGCAGGTAATTGGTTCTACGCAAGCTAACTTATTCGCTTCCATTTCTTCCGCTATCAACGCTCTTTGGGGTTCGAGAGAAGGTGGTCGTCAGGTTGCAGCTGTAGGTTTAATTGAAGATATTCTTAAATCCAGAAAGTCGGTTCCGGAATACTTTGAAAAATTCAAAGGAGACTCGGAAAGATTGTTTTCGAACGGATTCGGACACAAGGCTTACGAGGCGAAAAGCAAGAGAGCCATCATTGCGAGTAAACTGTTTCACGATTTTTACGAAAAGAATCCGGTAGGCCCGATTGCGGAAGTGGCTCTCAAAATCGAAGATTATATGCAAAATGATGAATATTACATTAATCAAAAATTATATCCGAATCTCGAATTCTACAGTGCTGTAATTTTCCATTCTCTTGGAATTCCGAAAGAATTATTTACAGCGATGCAGGTGATTGGAAAGCTTCCGGGTTGGCTGGCGCATTGGAGAGAACAAAGAGTTTCTGGAAACTACAGTAAGGCTCGTCCAAAGCAGATTTATACCGGAGAAATGGGTAGAAAATACGTTCCCCTTTCGGAAAGATAGATACGATGCAAAACCCGAGATGGAAAGATTGGCTCGCTCAAGCTGAAAGAGATTTGGAATGGGCCAAGGCGTCTTTGCATTCGGGTTTTTTCGCTCAAACCTGTTTTGTCTGCCAGCAAGTGGGGGAAAAATCTCTCAAAGCATTGGCGTTTTTCCGCGGAGCTGATCTTGTAAAATCCCATTCGGTAAAAACAATCGCGAAAGAATTGAACGAAAACGGAGAGATTGAATCGATCGGTCAAAAATTAGATTTATATTATATACCCACTCGTTACCCCGACGCTTTTATGGAAGGTGCTCCTTTTGAATACTTCGAAGAATCCCAGGCAAAAGAAGCTGTCGAATTTGCGGAAACGTTGATCCGTATCGTTTACGAAAAAATCCCATGAACGTTATCGTTTATCCAAAACGGGATCCGCTTGGAGGAATGAACCGAGAAGGGTTGATCGAAAAGATCCGTTTTTCAGTTCAAGGGAGAGTAACTCACGGATTTCTTTTCGGCAGCATTGCTAGAAACGAAGAGCACGCTTATAGCGATGTGGACTTAATTTTAATTTTGGATACCAAAGTCCCTTTTCTCAACAGACCGGAATTGTTTCCCGAACTTCTCGCTCTTCCCGTTGAACTCAATCTATTCGTATATACACCCCAAGAATGGGAGAAAGCCAGGGATCAAAGTAAGTATCCCGGTTTTTGGAAATCAGTCTTTGAGAATATGATTCGGATTTTTTGATTTGCATCGTGGTGGTGCTCTGAGAATTTCATTGAATGTTAAAGTCGGCGTTGACAGACCCTTTTTATTTTCTTAATCTTCACCATGATATTCTTCGGATGCAACACACCTAAAAAAAATTAGTGAAAACGGATTCAAGGATTTGATTCGTGAAGCGTTGAGTTTGCGCGAATCCAACAAACTACGTTCCATCGAATATCTCGGAGTGAAAGAAGAAAAAGCAATTCTCAAAGTATCGACTCCCTCTATAGCCGATTCGAAACGGAACACGGAAGAGTTCTTTTCGGCAAAGGCAACTCCTTCCTTAATAATCTGGATCGATGAAAATCTATATAAAATCACGGTTCCTAATTTCAAGAAACTTTATCACTATATCCAGCTTCAAGAAAACAAACGATTCCGGTACGAACGATGGACGATCATTACGCAAGATCCGTCTGGAAACGAATCTGAAAAAAAAATTCGCATTCAGGAAAATGGATATAATGTTTTTATATTCTATTTCCGTTCCGACGGAATTCGACCCTTCTCTCCGAACATAAAACGCGATCGGAATCATCGGGACGGTCTAAAATATAAAAAATTATGGCTTGAACTAATGAATCATATTGAATAATTCCGTTTGAACGGTAATCTCCTCGTTCAAGACATCGGAAAGTATAGATCTTATCTCAAGGCCAGATATTATGATAAAGCCTGGAGTTTTTTGGAACTCGCTCATCTGATCGAACAATACTATCTGATTCCTCATACGGATTCTCATTTTCACATGCTTTTGTTTGCGGTCGGAAGAAAAAACCGAAAACAGTTTTTCGGTCAGCTTAAACTTGGAAAAACCAGTGCCATAAAAACCGCCGAATCGCATGGAATCATTCGGTTGTAGATGAATCCGTTTCGATTTGCGATTTCTGAAATAATTCGGTTGGAGTTCTGATTTATCAGACGTCTCTTTGAATTTTCATCCTTTTTTTCTAGAATTCAAAATCCTAAAAAATGACGACTCCGAATTCAAGCTCAATAAAAATCGATTTCCGTCTTTTGAGAGTAAAAAACTTTTACCCGCGTCGTACTCAATGGCGGTTTGAACCAGTTTCGAGTCTATATTCCGATACTCGGAAGACGCGCCCCATAAAAAATCTTCCAGAGGATAATGATTACTGGAACCGAATCTGGATTTCTTATGCGAGAAATATAATTTCAAACGGGAAATCACTTCAGGGAGAAAAGGAGTAAAATCATCCGGAACCGTTTTGAGTTCTATGGGCTCATAGGGTCTTTTAGAAAAATGAAATAGATCCGAAAAATGTTTTGAAAACAAATCCTTCACGGCTTCGCTACAATACAAAGAACTCGTTTCAGGATTGATAAAAATCGAATGTCCGTAAAATCCTGCAAGTGGGGGTGAGATTTTTCCGAAAAATTGAACCAACCAAAAATTTTCCGCGTTTAAAGTTCCTGATTTGTCGTGTAATAACGCCGGTAATGCGATAAAATTCGAAGCCACGTTTTCTTCTAGTGAATTTAGTAAATTCTCTTGAATCAAATATAGATTGAGTCCTATATATAAAAAATCCAGAAATTGTGCCTTGGGTGGAGACTTACCTTCTTCGGTTAAGAGATAAAAGTCGATAGGGGTATATTGAATTTTACCATTCAAAACGGTTTGAAGAGTCAAGTCCGCGAGATATGTGTGGATATGATCGCTGATAGAAACGTTTAAGGTCTGGAAAATTTCTCGAATTTCATCTGCAACTTGCGAAGAGGCGTCCGATAAACGAGTCAACGCCTTCGGTTTTATCTCATTAAGAAATGTGTAATTCCAACTGAAAGAAAAGTAGTTCGGATTTTTTGAAAGATTTTTCTTTCGAGTGTCATTTTGTTTTCGTAATTGTGCATTCAGAAAATGTTGTAAATCTGTGGCGTCAAATGTGATCTTTTTTTTCATGGATCGAATCGGGAAAGGAATTCCGGAAACCTGGTACGCCAGCTCCCGTAAAATAAAACCTTTTATATCATATTCGATGATCACTTCCCGATCAAAATTGTACGGATCTCCATGATCCAGACGGCAAACCGCAGGTTTGTGAAATTGGTTTTTTATATACGGATGTAATACATAAAGATTTTGTAATGTGTCGTAGGCTCCTAGGATCATTATAGAATCGAATTCCACTTCTTCGTCCCAATCAAAATCGGAAAGTTTTTTAGAAAGATAATTTTCCCCCAAGACCAGATCCGGATTTTCCGATTCTCCTATAAAAACCTCGATCGTCTTTAAGCCATCTAATGTGGAAAAAACTTCATTCTTATCCGTTTCTTTTCTATTACGATGGATTCTTATTTCTACGGTCCGACTTGGATCGAATTTCCACGGTAATTTTATGGAATCATATTTTTCAGTACTGGCAAAATCGAAAATTCGAGACATCCATTCTTTCAGAAAAATTTCGCATTCTGAAGATTCACAAAGAAATTGTAGGCTCTGAAATGCTTTTTCAGAAAGCGAAGTTATATCATGTTTCATAAAAAAATTGTAAAAAAGAAATGATTTCGGCTTTTTAATCCGACATTCGTTTCTATCAAATTCAATAAAAAAGAGCAACTAAAAATCGTTACCGATATAAAATGAACGAAATCACAATTGTAGATCGTCTATAATCGATTCACGAATTTTTCTATTCATGATTTATCAGAACTTAACTGCTATTGGGCCATGTTCTTGCAGTTTATCATTTTTGATAAAGTAGTATTCAGGGTGTTCCCAAAGTGTCCAATGTGGAAACTATTACGAGCTTGTCGAATGATCGTAGCTATTTTCTTTTAAGTTTTTGGGACAAGATGTAAATGTAAATACTCTTATACAATTCTAAAAATTCTTAGAGAAAGTCGAAGGGGTTCCCGCATTTTTCGAAAGCGATTCAATTTTCTTCGGATAAAAAAAAGACCGGCTAATCGCATAAACAACCGCCGGCTGAATAGGTTTCAATTCTGTAAGTCCAGTTAACCAGACTAGTTCTTATCGGTCAACGTCTTCAGGAAAGTTGCGATTGACTTTGTATCGGATTCGGAGAGTTCCTTACCCAATTGAAGATAAGCCATTTTTTTTACTGCTTCTTCCAGAGTTGTCGTTTTTCCATCGTGGAAGTAGGGTCCCGTAATCGCCACGTTACGAAGGGAAGGGACCTTAAAGACGAAAGCGTCCGCGGGATTTTTGGTCAAATCTTGGCGACCTTTGTCGTTAGTATTTTCATATGGATTTACTTGGCCTAGTTTACGGAAGGAATTCCCGCCCAAAAGAGGACCGACGTGACAAGTGATACAACCCGTAGTCAAAAATTTTTCCAGACCTTCCTGCTCTTCCGCAGAAAGAGCTTTGTAATCTCCTCTTTGGAAATCGTCAAAACGGTCTTGGGTTTTCAAGGATCTTTCAAAAGCCGCGATCGCGCCCGCAATATTATCGTAAGTAATTTTTTTCATTGTAACGGAAGCGATTTTAGAATTTTCTTTCATCGAGGAATCTGAATAAGCTTTTGCGAAAAGTTCCTGGTATTGCGGAATTTCACCTATTTTCTTTTCCACTTCTGTGGCGGAAGGCATGGCCATTTCCAAGGGATTTAAAATCGGGCCCTTGGCTTGTTCTTTCAGATCCTTTGCTCTCCCGTCCCAAAATTGAGCCAAGTGAAAACCTGCGTTTAGAACAGTCGGAGAATTTCTAACTCCGTTCTTTCCAAACGCTCCCGGAGATGTAGGAAGATTGTCTACTCCGCCCGCATTCCCAATAATATTATGACAGGAATTGCAAGACTGTGTGTTGTTCGCGGAAAGTCTTTTTTCGAAATATAGTTTTTCACCCAGTTGAACTAATTCCGGTGTATCGGTTTCTCCGCCCGGCATTTTATCCGGAATGGTTCCAAAGATCTTGTTGGAATCATCCATCAATTTTTTCGTTTTTTCAGATGGTCCGCAATATACTAACACAACTCCTAGAAACGCTAAACAGAACATTTTCTCTGTAAGTTGTTCCATACCAGTTACTCTCTTGTATTTTAGAATAATTCTAAAATAAGATTCTATTTAAAAATATACTGAGTTGCAATTCTTTTTCAAATCTCACTTCGTTTTTTCCTTTCGATTTGGAAGGCTAAACCTTGTGCGTTGATCTTAGAATCGAATTCGAGAAGCATTTCCTCCTTTTTTCCCAAAAGAATTCCTTGAGTCGAAAGTTCCTTTTCCAAATAAGCTTTTATCCGCCCCGTACAAAATTCGAGTAAAGCGTTTCCTTTCAGTCCGGACCTTTCTCCGGAGGAAAGAATATTCTGCATCGCGTGTAAACCCTGTTTCATCTGGCGTGCACCGGATTCCAAATCCTTCCAAACTCCGAAGTGCGTAAGATAGGCTTTATCTGCCCCTGTGGAAAGAATTTTATCCACCGTATCCATCGCCTCTTCCGAATTGAAATCGGTGGGAGTTGTGGAAGGATACAGAATAGGAACTTTTCCGACGGCGAAGTCCTTATATCCGAGTCCGAAAGAATCACCCGTAAATATTCCGTTACTTAAGGAATCATGGATACAAAAATGATGATTTGCATGTCCTCTTGTATAATAAAATTTGAATATTCTATTTCCCCATCTGATTTCTTCTCCGTCTTCGGGGCTTTTTACTCTTTCTTTGGGAACAGGAAGAATTTCTCCGTATAACTTTTTAAAGTTTTCTTCTCCGTAAACTTGAATTGAACTTTGAATCAATCTTTCGGGGTTGATGAGATGCGGGGCCGCTTTTGGATGTGCTAGGATCGTTGCATTAGTGCAGTATTTTGCCAATAATCCTGTGCCTCCCGCGTGATCTAGATGAACATGAGTGATGATAATGTATTTTACGTCTTCGGGTTTGCGTCCGACTTTACGTAATTCTTCGAGCAAAATAGGGACAGCGTGATTCGTGTTGTTTTCCACAAAGGCCGCCTCTTCACCCTCGACTACCAGATAAGCGCACGCGATTCCCGGCGAGATGTAATCGCAGTCAATCGTATATAAACCGGGAAAAACTTCCTTCTCATAAGTTGGCATAATAATTCTCCTGGATAGGGATTTGTAATGAAGATGTGTGTATGCGGGCTCATTTTATAACGAGTTGTCTTTTGCTATGAGCGTTCAACCGAGGGATTCTCATGCGGTGGTAGAAAACTTGAGATACACATTTTTCCATGAATAGGCACGTGGGATTTCTTTATTGATATTATCGATTCGGTTAAGTCAAGAAGTTCATATCTCACGATTAGCTTACGCTTGAGAATATATTGGTTCGATGGTTTCATATCGGGATTGATACGACGTTTGTTGCTCTTTTTGATAAGACAGAATTTTCTTGTAAAAACCGATGATCGTAGGGACTCTTGCGGAAATGAATCCTACTTTCATTGGTCTTTCTGTCGCTTTTCTATCCGTTTTGATTGCGATCTCTTTGGAAGGCGCACATTTTCTTTCCTTTTTCAAAATCTCCGCTCTTTTACTCATCATCGGGGGAACGGCGGGCGCGACCTTTGCAAGTTTTTCCCTTGAACAAATCAAAGATCTCATCTTGAATCTTCAGACCGCAGTTTTTCCAAGACGTAAACCCCCTCTTGGCGAACTCTTTTTGGATTTTGCGGAACAAGCCCGTAAAAACGGTCTACTTTCTCTTGAAGATAGTCTTAAATCTATCCAAGATCCGTTTCTTCAAAGAGGAATCCAATTGATTGTGGACGGAACGGATCCTCGTGCAGTGGAAGAAATTCTTTTTGAGTCCGCTCTCGCTATGGAAGACAAAGAAGCGAACTCTGCCAAGATCTTAGAAACTGCGGGAGGGTTTTCTCCTACGGTAGGAATTATAGGAACCGTTATGGGTCTTGTGGGAGTATTGGAGAATTTAGGTGCGGGCACTCGGGCGCTCGGAGAAGGAATTGCTACCGCGTTCATTGCAACTTTTTATGGAATTGCGTTTGCAAATCTTCTCTTTTTTCCCCTTGCCAATCGAATCAGATCTTGGTCTAAGGAACAATCGGATCGTAGACAAGCGGTTATTCGGGGGGTCATCGCTCTTCAAAGCGGAGACAATCGCAGAATTCTGATGGAAAGGATGACTCCGTTTATCAGTTGAGAATTTTAGAATTTACTCATATTTTTCTCCGAAAATTTGTCTCAAAAACCCATGCTTAGTTGTCTTGGAATGTAATTTTACTTGGGATGATTTTAAGATGGAAACAAACGTTGTTAGAACGTGAAATTTGAAATATACTTTTTTTTCTACATCGGATGTCACATTTTCCGCGTATTTCTTTTATTAAAAATTTATTTTCGGGGGCTCGTTTTATTGTACAAAATTTAATGCGAAGTTCCGTCCGGATTTGAATAAATTCTTTACAATTTTAAAATCTCTCGAACACTTCACTTTCCACAGGGAAACATACGATGAAACGAATGTTTGTTTTTTTAACTTTTCTAATGTGCGGTACTTCCGCTTTCGCACAAAATAATTTTCTTTGGCAAACCCTTTTCGGAGGGGAACAATACAACGGATTAAAACCAAACGAATGTCCGGAAGAACTTCCATCGGGAGTTGTTTCTTTAAAGGACGGGAATTACGTCGTTGTCGGCTCTTCAAACGATTGTTCGAGACTAGATACGAACTCTAAAATCGAACAAAAAAAATACAGCGCTGCTTGGTCCGCAAAGATCGATTCTTCCGGAAATCCAGTTTGGTGGAGATATCTTTTTACGAGTAAACCGGTGGATATGGAAGGTTATACGGTCAACGTTCACAACCATGATAGTATTCGGGGAGAGAATCTTCTTGCAACTCAAGACGGAGGTTTTGCCACCGCTGGATCGATTGGAAGTGGAACTTATAATCGAAAGATCGTTTTTTCGAAGTACGACGACCGGGGAGGTCTCGCAAACGATCGAATCCTTGAGGCGAAAGAATTTTGCGATGGTTTTTGTGGATTTGAGGATCCTCATATATTTCATCTTCAAGAACTTTCCAATGAAAAGTTCAGAGGACTCGTTTCGGTTTCTTATAAAGCGGAAACTACTGAAAAACAAGGCGAGACCACTGTCATCGTCAATGGGAATAAAACCGGTTTCTTATATACACTTTTCGGTAAGGACGGTTCCGTAAAAAATTCCAAGTATATTCCGGATTTGGAATTTGCCCCGAGTGCTACGGTGGCCTACGAGGAAGGAATCGTTTTTGCAGTAAGTACGGATAACGTGTCTGGAAAGGAACTTCAAAGAGACTTGGTCATTCATCGATATGATTCGGACGGCAAACAACTTTGGAAAAAAAAATTCGGAAGTCCTAACGTGGAGGATATGGCCATTTCTATCCTCAAACTCTCCGACGGAAATTTACTTTTGTCCGGAGGAATTTCCGGGCCGAGTAGTCAAGCGGTTTGGCTCTTGAAGTTTTCTCCGAAAGGTGAAATGATCTGGGAAACCAAACAGAGATTAGGCGGCCATAATTTTATGGGTCCGATCATAGAATCCCCGGATCAGGGTTTTTTCGGTGTACTTTCCGATGGAGAGGGACCGATGATTGTCGTTAAGTTTGATTCTAATGGAAAAAAAGTCTGGGAAAAAAAACATTCTCAAAGACTTTATATGGCGAATAAGATTTTAAGAAACGATAGAGGTTATGTCATCCTTTCTTATACGAAGAAAAAACCGGCTCAGTACGTGGATGCTCTCCTAATTCAAATGGATTGGGATGGAAACGTTTCGAAGGAAGCTTTAAGAAAAAATTTTCCATAGAACAAATCTCAAATCTTGCGAATGAAATTTTTGAACTTTTTATTGAAAACGAATTCATTGAATGATTATGGCCGGGTTCTTAGAACCCGTCTCGAATATTTCTTAAACGGTTCGGCAAAACTCTAAAAAAAACGGGGAGTTCCCGCGTTGTGTTTGTGCGTTTAAAATGTTAGGAACTCCTATATTTTAAGTTTTGAGGCCCCTTTTGCCCTAAGTTATTTGAACTTCAGAAGAAACAGATCGATATCCCCTTGACTGACGGCGATTTCGTTGATTAAAAAAGCGTCCGCTTCTCCCACGCAATAAAGGTTTCCTTCGGGGTCTTGTCCAATTTCCTCGCCTTTTATTCTTATTCCGTCGATTCCGATTTGTCGGATCCATTCCTCGTTCCCCAAAGAATCGTGTTTGGTAAGGAGTAAATCCATTCCGACTTCGTTCCGTCTTCCATCCGTCATATGATTGCTTTGACTGGTCGTAAAAATATTCCCTTCCGAATCCGTTATGATTGAGGTGATGGAACTGGTTCTATGACCGTTGCTCGGACCCAAGTATCGAATCCATTGTCGAACACCAAGAGAATCATACTTTACTAGGATTCCACGATCACTTTCTACAACTTCGCCACCTGGTTCGAAATTTGCATTACTCGTTCCGCCGACAAAAACGTTTCCGAACGAATCTAAAGCTATAGAGTTACCTTCGGTTCTACCCAAGGCTTGACCAAGTTGTGCGAAAAATTGTCTTCTTCCATTTCTATCGTATTTAAGAATAAAAAGATCAAAGTTTCCTATTCCCGGAGCTGTATTGGTTTCTAAGTTTGCATTTGCGGTGCCGGTTACGAATACATCTCCTGTGTTGTCTGCGACTGTGACTCCTGTCAAATATATCCTGGCGCCGGGAATAGAGATAAACGAAGTATCGCCCCAGTTCCCTTGTGTATCGATTTTAATGAGAAATCCACTATCGGTTCTAACGTCGTCAAAATTTCTCATTGCGTTTGATATCGTACCGACTATGTAAGACGTGCCGGATGAATCTACGAAAATTTTTTCAGGGTGAACAGTGTAGTTATTTCTCTCCCCAAGATTTGTTTGTCGTCCCCAGATTGTATTCCCGTTCGTATCGAATTTAAATGCGAATAAATTTTTATTTCCAAAACCGATGCTTCTACCGGCGATTACGTAAACGTTTCCTCTTGCATCCACTCCGACATCGGCAACATCAAAATTTACATCCCGAATTCCGACTTGTTTTGACCAGATAAGTTGTTTTCGAGAATTATATTTTGCGAGAATAAGATCCTGGGTTCCGATAGGATTCTCATTGTAAATGCCAGCGTTTGTGTTTCCGGCAACGTAGATAAATCCGTTAGTGTCAATAGCGAGTCCTGAACCTAAAGTATTTCTGTTAGGTGCTCCGACTAATAAAGTCCATGAGGCGTCGGCGTTTTCATTTAAGACATTTTCTTCGGCGACATCTTCATGCGAAGGTGCTGGATTTTCAATGGGGCCAGGATGGTTATTCCCTTGGAAAAGTCCTATCCACCAGTAATCGTTTGCATTTGAATTGGATCCGCTTAAGTTGAGCAATTCTCCAATGGGCGAACAGGCTTGAATGAATATAAAAAGAAAAATATAAAAATGAACCAAGATAATGTGTACCTCCTAACGTATTTTTCGACTAAAAAGATTGAAGATTCCACGAAAAGAAATTCTCGAAAAAATAGGGCGTTTCATCCTATCCGAACAATGAGAATAAATATGGAAGAAAGAAGTCGACTTTTCGAGTGGGGATGGTATCCGTGCTGATAACTTAAAAAGAGTGTTCTTCAAATGAACTTAGAGACTGAAATTAGACAGGAAACGAATCTTTGCGATAAATTCGGAAACCTCAATTTAAACTCGGTAGGTTGGTCTAAAAAACCCCTACACAGATGTAATTTAAGCAGACATTATTTGAGAAAAAAAAAGTGGAATTACTGGTGCGTCTACGACGAGAACTTTTTGGTATCTTTTACGATTTCGGATCTGGATTATGCAGGGGTCGTTTTTGTTTATTGGTTGAATCGAAAAACGGGAGATTTCGAGGAAGATACGATTCTTACTCCTTTCGGATCGGGGGTCAGTCTTGGTCAACTCGTGGTAAGCAATGCGACGTATATAGGAAATAACGCGCGTTTACAATTTTTTAGAGAAGAAGAAGGTTATCGTCTTTCGGTGAATATCTCGCTCAAAAATAAAATTCCAATTCAGGCTGAGATTTTGGTTCCAGTTCCGGAGAACTGGGAAACTCTAAATGTAGTCGTTCCTTGGTCCAAAAGAAAATTTCAATTTACGGAAAAATTGTTCGGAGTCGGGGCGCAGGGAAGTGTTCGTTACGGAGCGATGGAATATAAATTCGAACTCGAATCTTCCTTTGCCTGCATGGATTACGGGAGAGGCATCTGGCCTTATTCCACAAAATGGAATTGGGCTTCTATGATGACACATAACGCAGGAAATAGAATCGGAATAAATTTGGGAGCTGGCTGGACGGACGAAACCGGTACAACCGAAAACGCTATTTTAATCAATGGGAGAATTTATAAAATTCCTTCCGATGCTGTTTTTGAAGTGGATCGTGAGAATTGGATGAAACCTTGGCGTCTTTATACGAAAGATTCTCAAGCGATCGATTTGCAGTTTATTCCGGGGTTTCATAGAAAGGCCGTGACAAATGCGGGAGTTTTCGCGTCTTCTGTTCATCAGATGATAGGAAAGTTTGAGGGAATTATACGGCTTGGAAAAAACGAATATAAAATTATAAACGGTCAAGGTTGGGCGGAAGATCACATTGCAAGATGGTAATGTAGGATCTGAATTCTATATTACACATTCCTTAATTTCTGAGGATCTTTATAGTTGTTCTACTGATCCCTACATAAAGAAATACCATTAGTTTTAGCAGAAATCCTCCTTATAGAGGCAGAATTTTGGAAACTCTATTATATAGAGATCAGTAGAAAGATTAAAAGTCTGTCTCAAAACCCGAAAAAACGCGAGAGGGATTCCTACAGGTTACGTCTCTTGAAATGGTTGGATTCTAAATAGTCTTTTTCTTTGTTCAATTCCCGTTTGGTTCCCACACTCAAGGTTTTTAGGTCGACTCTAAGTTTGTTAAAGAGGACAAGAAGAATAATTTTTATATGTTTAAAAATATCTCTCTTGTTTTATACTACAAAAACGGAATGTAATCTTAGGAAGATTGAATCTGGTTGGTTTGTCGAAATAAGTCAAAACAGAAATTTGTTACAATGGAGCGAAATTTTGGAGCAATTTTTAAAACGTTGTGATTGGGTTACAAAAGATCCGCTCTATATCTATTACCACGACAAAGAATGGGGGATTCCCGTTCATGACGATCGAATGTTATTTGAATTTTTAATTTTAGAAGGTGCACAAGCCGGTCTTTCATGGATCACGATCTTGAAAAAAAGGGAAAATTATCGGAATGCTTTCGACAATTTCGATCCAGTAAAAGTTGCCGCGTATAAGGAAGAAAAAATTCGTTCTCTTCTTAGAGAAGAGGGGATTGTGCGCAACGAGTTAAAAATTAGATCAACTGTTATTAATGCACAAGAATTTTTAAATATTCAAAAAGAATATGGTTCTTTTGATAAATTCATCTGGGGTTTTGTGAATCACGAAACGATTTATAATTCATGGAAGACGATCAAAGAAGTTCCAAATAGTACCCCTATCTCGGACGAGATGAGCAAAGAACTCAAAAAGCGCGGTTTCAAATTTGTAGGTTCTACGATTTGCTATGCGTTTATGCAAGCGACGGGTATGGTTATGGATCATACTATCGATTGTTTTCGTTTCGTTAAGAAAAAATAGGATTCTCTAAAAGTTGATAAAATCCTTGTAAAAAATCGATATACATAACATATCCCGTCTCAAAACCTCAAAAGATATCCGGTAAGTTTCTAAAAAACGTAGCAGTTCCCACAGATTAGATGTCAGTGTAGTATCCTAGAAAAGTGTCAGAAAAAATGGACAAAAACAAAAGCTGAGAGTAGAATCGATCCTTCAATTCTGGAGGTTCAGCGAGCCATAGAAACGGGGTCAGATCATGTCAGACATAAAAACGGAAGTAACGACAATTGAGAAAGAGTCAACGGGGGCCATTACCTAATTTTTTTGAAAGATTTCAAGAATTGTTTCCCAGAGGGTGTCAGCTTGGTTGTGTAAATGACATATCTTAAAACGAATCGAACTTCAACCGATCGCCGAAAATGATTGAAAATTGGTTCATTGCTTTTCCCCAATCTTGAATAGGCATGGTCCATTTTTTAGACATATGATTCAAAGCTAAGAGCCGGTCTCAAAACTACCTATCAAAAAAGTTAAAAGCAATGATAGAACTTGCGAGATAAAGAGATGCAAGATAATTTTCAGATTTTCTTTCCCAACGAATTAGGATAGCTCTGAATCGATTGTGCCAACTGTTAGTTCTTTCAACGACCCATCGTCTAGATTTTCCATTGTATTTACCGATGAGAGGCTTTTCACCTTTTTTCCGAATATGAGATTGAATGTTTCTTCTTTTGATTAAAACTTCTATATCTTGGAAGTCATAACCTTTATCTAAACAAAGATGTTTTGGCTTTTTTCTTCTTTTTCCGGAAAATATTAGGATTGAATTCAACGTATCTTTTACACCGTGTTTGTCATGAACGTTAGCTCCAGTCAACGTAATTGCCAAAGGAATTCCATTTCCATCCGTAAGGATATGCCGTTTAACCCCTAATTTGGCACGGTCTGTAGGATTTTTCCCGGTTAAACTCCCCCTTTGGGAGCCTTAACCATTGCCGAATCCATCGAAGCCCAGTCCCATGCTATCTGATTCTTTACATCATAATATTTTAAAATAGATTTATAGATCTTTTTGAATACCCCTGCCCGTTCCCATTCTTGAAATCTTCTGTGACAAGTTTGACCAGATCCAAACTCATTGGGAATTGCACGCCACTGACAGCCTGTTTTCATTCGATAGATGATACCTGCCATTACTATTCTTGAAGGAACACGATTGCGACCTCCTTGAAGATTGGGCTTTTCTTTAGGAATCAATGGTGCTATTTTTTCCCAAAGCGCATCGGGGATTTCTGAATAATATTTGTCCATTTCACATTTATATTTTTACACTTTCTCTGTACAACCAGTTTTGAGACCGGCTCTAAATAAAGAAGCTTGATAGCCGCTTCATCGGTAGGAAACGAACCCCGATTCTTGATAATTTTTCTTAAGAGTCCGTCCCAAAACCATTCGATTTTATCAGAATCTCTGGGGATCGGTGTGATCGTTTTGAGTTTTGGGACAGACTCTAAACCCATATTCATAGATTCGATGGCGTTTGTGGTGTAAATCGCCTTCCGAATATTAGGTGGATAAGCCAAAAAAGGAATCACCGATTCCCAATTGTGTGTAGTGATAGTATTCACCTGACAGTCGGGTAAAAATCAGTGGTCCCGATTTCTTCTGAAAGTAAAAATGATTTTACCACAAATTATTTAAACTCAGGAGAAACCGATGACCACCAACGCCAATGCGACGACAAAAGCTACGAGAAGAAAGCTAAATTTATTAGAACTTGCTAACGAATTAGAAAATGTAAGTAAGGCCTGCAAAATCATGGGATATTCCCGTCAGCAGTTCTACGAGATCCGAAGAAACTTTCAAACTTACGGAGCAGAAGGACTTTTGGATCGAATGCCTGGAGCAAACGGACCTCATCCGAACAGAGTCAGCGAAGAAATCGAGAAAGAAGTTTTAGAATATTCTCTACAACGTCCTACCCACGGTTGTTTAAAAGTCGCACAACAACTCAGCCTCAAGGGAATCAAAGTAAGCTCAGGAGGAGTCAGAGGAGTTTGGGCGAGGAATAAACTTGTAACCAAACATCAAAGGCTTCTCAGACTTGAAGAACATCACAAAGATCAAATCATCCCTCTCACCGAGGATCAGATTAAACTCCTTGAAAGATTCGATCCAGAATACAGAGAAAGGCACATACATGCCGATTCTACCGGAGAATTGGTCTCTATGGACACGTTCATGGTCGGTTCCTTAAAGGGAGTTGGAAGAGTCTATTTGCAAACCGTAATCGATTGTCACAGTCGATTCGCTTGGGGAAGGCTTTTTAATACGAAGATTCCTGTTACCGCTGTGCAAACTCTCAACAACGACGTCCTTCCATTCTTCGAAGAACATAACGTTAAAGTTATGACCGTTCTTACCGATAATGGTCGTGAGTATTGTGGAAGAGAAGATCAACATCCGTTCGAACTCTTTCTTCAATTAGAAGAGATCGAACATCGGACTACTAAAGTGCGAAGACCCCAGAGCAATGGATACGTTGAACGACTTCATCGAACTTTGCTCGACGAGCATTTCAGAATTGCTGGTAGAACCAAATTCTACGAGGCGATTGAAGAAATGCAAATCGATCTGGAAATCTTCTTTGAGGAATACAATTACAAGAGAGTCCATCAAGGAAGAAACATGAACGGAAGAACTCCATTTCAAGTATTTTTCGAAGGAATTAAAGTCGAAGAGGACGAGGAGCCTAGTTCAGAAGATTAGTCAATTTCTTTCAGAAGTGTCAGGCGAATACTGTTACTGTACACCAATTGTATCTCCAGGACTTGCTGATCATCGGATATTGACTGTCCCATTTGGTTGAAAAATCATCAAGGCTTTTCTTAGCAATCTCTGCCGACGGAGATTTGTAGATAGCCTTTAAATCAATCATCAACTCTTTCTTCTGTTTGTAAGAAACCCATTTCAAACAATTCCTTACCATATGAACGATACAAAGTTGAACTTGTGCATTAGGAAAAACTGATATGATCGTATCCGGAAATCCTTTTAACCCGTCAGCGCAGGCGATTAAGATATCTTCAACTCCGCGATTCTTTAAATCTATCTCCGTAACCTGGACTAAACTCTTGTAAAGAACATTCTCTATCGTCACATTCGATAACGCTTTTTCAAGTTCTCAAGTTCTTTCTCTGTCTCTTTGAGAAGGTTCAATTCATTCTCTGTTTCCACTCTCACTACTTTACTCATCAGATGATTCTTGCCATGCACCACAGCCTCGGATCCTCACTGAAATTTGTGTACCGTAGTTTCTCATCGCCTGGGTCTGTTATATGGGCCATCCTTATTTTCTGGATCACTTTTCTCTTGAACGCTTCGCTGTAACGTTTGATCGTTATTATGGCACCTGTCTGTTTCTGACAACTTTTTCTAGGACGATACATGCTACATTATCCACTGGCATCTAGAAACTAATTACTAGAGGTTATCTCAAAAACTCCTAATAACGATCATGATACATGCGAGTATCAGAATTCCATAAAAGTTTTGATCGTTTCGTTCGTATCGAGTTGCAAATCTTCTGAAGTTCTGTAGCCAAGAAAAAGTTCGTTCAATTTTCCATCTTTCACGATATTTCCGCAACTTACGTCCATCCTGTGTCTTTTTCTTTTTTCGATTTGATTTGTGTGGAGCGATCAAATTTACTTTATATTTCTTTTTAAGATATTCATCTAAAGGATCAGAATCGTAAGCACGATCTCCGACTAAATCTTTGATTTTGCCTTTGACTTTTTTGCGGATGATTGCACCTTCCGCGAGCTTACTTTCATGCGGCGAAGCACTTTCAATCCCGGCGGAGATAGGAATACCATTTTTGTCGACGATAACCATGACTTTTGTACCCTTTCCCCGTTTAGTTTTGCCAATACGTAGGCCCCTTTTTTTCCAGGAACAAAAGTCCCGTCAATGAAACACGTACTTAAATCCATCTTGCCTCTTATTTCTAAGTCATGAAGAAGCGCTTCTAAAATTTTATCCAGGGTTCCATTTTTGCGCCATTCTTGAAATCTTCGATGGCATGTTTGATATGCGGGATATCTATCAGGTAGGTCTATCCACGGAGCACCAGTGCGAAGAATCCATAATATACCGTCCAAAATTGATCTTGAATTTACACGCGGACGACCTTTACCGTCATCTCTTGCTTCGGGTTCTACAAGTAAATCGCAAAGCAAATCCCATTGTTCGTTCGTTAAGTCACCTAATCGGCTCATAACGATCAATTATATTATTTATAGTTTAAGTACAAGAAATTTTAAGTCTGACTACACGGATGACGGTTTTTGAGATAACCTCTAATTAAATGTAGAAATATCAAGATTTCAATTCTCTGAAACGAAAAGTGAGAATATTAAAGCCACAATAATTTTATATTCAATAAAAATGATTTCATGTTATATTTTGAATTAAAAATTATGAAAATTAGAGTGTCAACCTATCCTTAATTTTTATAAAAAGATGATCTCAAAAATTTCATTTTTCTGTATAGTATTTGACCGAAATTGCCTTATAAAAAGAATATTATGACTTAGATAGTGATTCAAGAATCACTCAAAAATCACAAGAGGTTTTTTCTTTATGAAGAAAAATGTAATGAAATTTGCCGCAGTGGCTGCTTTAACAGTTGCACTTTCGGCTTGTAAAAAAAGCGAAAACAACGATGACGATGCGATCACACTAGCGTTATTGTATTTAGTGGATCAAACTAGCGGTAACTGTGTGACTATAACTAAAGACGATGCTGCACATTCTGGCGCTGCAGGAGCCGGAGACGGAAAACCTACTTATACAGCAACTGGAACTACAAAGCCGAAAGCTGCCTGTGGTTCTACTTTCAATGCTGCTTTTATTGTAAATAATCCGGACGCAGTCGTAGCTTCCGTTCAAGCATCCTACCAGGCGGCTAAAACTAAGGCAACTGACAGTGGCTCCAATTGTGCAGCAGTAAATACTACATTGCAAGCCCTGACTGATAGTGCAACAGTTCTTAGAGTACAGCAAGCTCTTGCAGCCGACGCTGGTAATTGTGTAACTCTATTAGCAGGCGGTCCTTTCCAGACTCTTTGGAACCTAAATCCTTTAACTTTCGGTGGAAGTTCCGTGAGCGTAGACCCTAACCCTGAATATTTCGGAAAAACCGTTTACGCATGTTCTTCCGAACAAGCAAAAGAAAGACGTCTTCTTCAATTAAAGACTGCAACTTTTTCGACCATTACAGGATCGGTTGCAACCGATATGGCAACCAATCTTACTTTTTGGCAAAAAAACGCTGCGGTTCCTGCATTTAATACTAAATGGACTGCAGAGGCTATCGCTGCGGGGCGTTTGATCAATGTTACTGAATTGACAACTGCAGGTAAATCGGGAGCGGCTTTAGTTTCATTTGGAGGAGCCCTACTTAGCGGAAATCGTGCTTGTGCTAAGGATATTTTATCTAAGGAAAGTGAAGCGGTTCAAAATATTGCTTTTTCCATCTTAGATAATAGTAATAATATGTTTTTTGGGGCAATAACAGGCAATTTATTAGACAGCGTTATTACTACTGCTCAAGCAGCAACTGTAAAGGAAGTTCTTTTGACTCAACTTCAATGTAAATACGGTGATTTTGATGAAGAAGCCGCAGGTAACAAAACTACTGTCGGAACTGAAACAAACGTAAAAAATATTGGAACTTGCCCCGCAACCTATCCTAAAAACTAATTCTTTTTTGGAATTCATGTAAATTAGGAAAGACCGCACTTTTTTGTGCGGTCTTTTTTTGAAAAATAGATTTTTGAAAATTTTTCTCATTCTGCAAATGATTCTCTTCGAACTTTAACCATTTTAAATTTTTATCATATCGTATATAAAGTCGTCTTCAGCGATTTCGGTAGAGGGATTTGGTTTCACTCATTTCTAGATGAAACCTATTTCAAAGGTGTCTTAGAGTTTGTCCCAAAGTCTGAAAAGAAATCAGTTATAACTCTTCAGTAAATCTATAATAAAGCGTAAGAGTTCCCACATTCAGAGAACCGATGACAATGTCGCGGTAATACCTCCCACGCTAGAAGGCAGTTTCGGGACGCGCTGTAAAGTATTTTTGAGATAGGTTTTAGTAAACAGAATGGCAAAACGATATTTTTAAGAAATACGAATCAATCACATTGTAATTCTCTAATGTAGATTATTCCAATGGGATTCGCCTTTTTCAGCATTTTGGATATAGGGAAGTGCAATATTGCAGCTTTCTGAACTCTCCGAAGCACTTTCTTTTTTCCTTAAATTCAATGCATCGTCTATGGTCTCGTCTGCAAGTCGTGTTCAAACTCAGGCAAAACACCCTCTATGGATCGAGTTTTGGGTCCGGGCCTTCGAAGACAAAAAAATAGCCCGGTAAGGGGGTGAGCGGAGACTTTGGCTCCGCTCAGGGGGACTTTTCCCCCTTCTAAATTTATTTTAGACAATTAGAATGTATTTGATTTCTATTTATTGATAAGAACTGAAAACGTGATCCTGTTTTTTGTCGGATTGATTCAAATACTTTCTTACATGAACTCACGTTATTCAACTTTAATTTACTGGAAAAAGGCTTTGGCTAATCAACGCTTGATAACGAGGATTTGCGATTTGTTTCGGATTTAAAACCCAAGAACTACTCGCCGACATCGGACTAAAATCCTTTTTTGAGATTTCTTTTCCCTTTTGGAGTTTTGCGAAATTTTCCAACATACGATCTTGGTTGGTCAATATTTGATCCGGTTTTCCATCCTCGTTTGAATCTAACTCCATCCGAGTTTCCGGAAAAATCCATAAACTTGGTTTACCTTTTCCATAAAGATCTACTTCCACATGTGCTACAATCCGCATCGTTTCCTTGGGAATGGCGGATGCGTTGTAATAAACCATCGACTCCCAACGACCATCCTCATCCCAATCGTTTTGTTCGATTAATTTTCTGTTGCCCGGACCGTACCAAGTCCGACTGTGGTTTCCCTTTCGGATGAGTTCCTCAAAAAAGACAAGGCTTGCTTTTGGATCCTTATCATCTCCTCGGACCCAGGTCCAAAGATCCGTCTTACCGTCTAAGTCCGAATCCGTCCGCACCATCACGAGTAGCTTTTCGGGCTGAAGAACGAAGGCGGTTTGATTTTTCTTATCTTTGTCAATTACACCTAAGTCGCTTATTTTGATCCTGTCGTCTTTACAAGCGGATAAAGCGAGTAGGACAAGTACTAAATTCAAATTTCTGATTATACTGAATTTCATTTTGAACTCCTTACACCAGGCTAAATATTAGCCGTCTATATAAAATAAAAAAATAACAATTAACTTGGAGTTTACTATAAAATGGTAGGCTCGGTTCAAAGAAATCCGGAGCTATCTGTTTATAGAAATTTGCAGTTTTTATAAAAAATGAGAGTAGTTGATGCTTTTGATTTTAAGCACGGAGTTTTGGGACTTTGTTATTTGCAGAGGTTCATAAGATTTATATGAATCGATTATTTTGGAAGTATGCCACCAAATGTAGAGACTCCTACTTTTAAAAAAGTTTTTTAATCTTATTATATCAAACTCATGTTAAAATATGTAGGATTTCTTTTCTATGATTTATCAAATTATCTCTTTGGCGCACGGCATTTTGGGTTTATTCTCTTCTTTATTTTTTGAAAATTTTTCTTTTCTGCCTGGGTAAAATTTTCAAAAAAATTGAATCCGTTTCATAACCGTATTCGGACTCAATTCCAATCGTAAAATCGGTTCGATTCTTCAAGAAGGTCGCTCCGAAACGGTCACCTTCTAATTCCGAAAGGCACCTGGTTTTGTTTTTTTCGAAAAAGATTTGAAATTTTTTCCAAAAAAAATCTTCGATTTTTGAAAGCGTATGGAAAGTTTTTTTCTGCCTGAAAACATCTCAGGTAAAAAATCCGGACGAACCTATATCAACCCAGTCCGGGAAACGAATGTCGTAGAAATAAAGGAGAAAGAAGATCGGTGCCTATAACAAAATATGAATTTTTAAAGATTCTTCCACGTATTTTGATGTTTAGAGCAAATTTAAAATGAAATTTTTTCCGATTATAAATCGATGAATCAATCTTACTAAAAACCCTCACTTAAAATCTTAGAATAAATCAGTTACAGTCATTCAGTAAGTTCGTAACAAAACGCGGGGAAGCTCCCGCAGATTTGAGTGGTTGGATTTTAAATGACTTCGTTGTTCAATTTCTGTTGGGATTACTAAGTGCCATATATAATAGATGTCGGGAATTCCAAATTTTAAAAGCGGCTTTGTATCAAAATTCACGATATATTATAGTCAGGATTTAGTAAAACAGACTCTAAGTTGATGATTCGCTTTAGGATACGCCCTAAAGTTCTACCCTAAAAAATATAAAAGCTGATTTTGAATTTATCTCGGCTTGACTTGAGGAGTTTTAATAACAGTAGTATTTATATTTTATTAATATTCTTATTTATTAATATTAGTAAAATATTCCGATCCTTATCGGTGTTGCATGTGATCTTGATCGTTTTTAAGGGAGACGACTTTTTTTAGTTCCTTACAAAGAATTTTTGCGACTTGATAGTTCCGGAACCACTTTTTATCTGAGGGAATTAGGTTCCATTCCTTAATTTGATTTTTATCATTCAAGATCATTTCATAAGCAGATTGATAATCCTCCCAACGATCCTGAGTGGTTTGATCGGACGGATCGTATTTCCAATTTTTATTTGGATTATAAAGCCTTTCTTGAATTCTTTCTCGCTGTTCTTTTTTGGAAATATGTAGGAAAAATTTTAGAATAACGGTTTTGTTTTCTCTGGAAAGATGCTCCTCAAAATCCCGAATCGATTTCATTCTTTCTTTGATTCTTTTGACTGAAAGTTTGCTCTGGATGTTAGGCATTAATACGTCCTCATAATGAGAACGATTGTGAATGTAGATCATACCTTTTGGAGGAACAAATTTATGAATTCTCCAGAGGAAATCGAATTGTGTTTCTTCGGAATTCGGCTTTGCCCAGGATTTAACATAACAACCTTGGGGATTGATTCCCCCAAAAACGTGTTTTATCGTTCCATCTTTGCCTGATGTATCTACTCCTTGCAGAAGAACGAGAATCGAGTATTTTTTCTGAGCATATAATTTTTCCTGAAGATGAGAAAGGTTTCGAATGTATTTCTCCGTTTTTTGAAGAGTCTTTTCTTTGATTTTATTTTTCGGCGGAAGAGTGTCTATTTCCTTTAGACGCATATTATGGTTTCCTTATGATTATTTTTTGAATAAATCTATTATAGATAACGCGGACTTACGGACGGATCGAAAAATGGGCAACGAGGAAAGTTTCAAAAGTTGGAATATGAGATCCAATCCTTTATCGATTAAAAGTTCGGTTTTTCTTTTATGGAAGGATTGGTCGAAAAGCCAAACGTATATGACTCCGAGTTGAAAAAGCCAAAATAAAAAAGGAAGGTCCTGTTTTAAATCGGAAGAAAAAGAATTGTTCGAACCTGAAATTGCGTCTCTAAAAAGAGAAATCGCATCTTCCCGAATTTGTCGCGTTTCCTCGCTAAACGGGGAAAGAGGGTGGTTCGGGTCCCCTCCGTTTCGTGAAAGGACGTGTAAAAATTTTTCGTAACCCCTAAATTGCTCGAGTTTGAATCGAATTATATTTTTCACTCTCGCTTTGAGGTCGAAATCGGTTTTAGAAAATTCAATATTTTGAATATTTGCTTCTTCTTGAGTTGTTCTGTAAAACTCGAGAACTATTTCCTCCTTCGTTTTGAAGTGATAGTAAGAGGCTCCCACAGAGAGGCCGACCTTTTGGGCGACGATTCGCATCGTAGTTTTGTCATAACCTTCCTTTTGAAACAATAAAATTGCGGTTTTAAAAAGAAGAGACCTGGTTTGTTGTGATTTCCCGGTCTCTTTATGTGCCTTGGTCTTTTTCCGAATCATGCCGGGGCTTAGGTTTCTCCGAAGGTATTGGAGATTTTTTTTCTAAATTTTGCAAACAAAAATAGATTGAAAAAATGCATTGCTCCTAAGATCAAAAGAACGATTCCGACTTTTCTAGTCAAAATTTCGATACATTCCGCTAGATCCAAAGGTTTTTGACTGGAAGTCAAGGAAAGGCTTATGTAACCGATATTGATCAGATAAAATCCTACGATCAGAAGATGGTTCACGGAATCCGCGAGTTTTTCTTCTCCGCTGAACATTTTTACAAGAAAGATTCTTCCGTTATTAAAAAGCGTCCTTGCGACCCAGATTGTCATTAGAATGCCGATGATCAAATATCCGAAATAAAGACCGATCGTGTAAGGGCCGGAGTTCATTTTAGAATGTTCAATACCCTGAGCCGCCAAGAAAGAAACGACTGCGGTATTTTTATAGCGCGAAGCGACATCTAACGCATTTTCGCCGTTACGATTCGCATAATCCGCATAAGGATATCGGGAGTAATACAATTCCATAATCCTACTGTCCGGAATTTGAGCGGCAAAGTGGATGGGATAGTCCCCGGCATTATCGGGAGTCGGATCCATTTCAGATTCGTTTATCTTGGATAAAATAAATTTCAACATATTTGTGTTTCCGCTTTCAATCGCAAAAAAGACCGCACTTCTACCTCTGCTATCTTTTTGATCCAGTAACTCAGGTTCCAAAGAAAGCATCTTTTCCACCTGTATCAGATCGCCTGTACGTATGTTCTCGAAGAAATCGGCCCGGGAATTTGCCGAAGTCGAAATGGTGATTCCAAATAATACTGTCCAAAAAATAATCCGTTTCATAGTTAGCTCCAAAATTGAACATATTCAAATATTAAATCGAATACGTTTTGTTTGCAATCTAAAAAATGAACGCGTTTAAATTTATTCTTGTATCGCCGTACAAAAGACGCTTTTGACTTTCATCGTGTGCGATCTGCAATTTGAAGCAAGAAAGATAAAGTGTCTCAATTGCTTTCGCATTTGTTATACAGAATACTCGACTAAGACTTGCCAAATCCGTCGAGCGCTAATAGAAAGCGAGACGCTTGAGTTTCACAAAATGTGGAAACTACTACAATTTCTTTTGAGATTTTGAGACGGGCTCTGATATGGCGCCCCCATCCGGAGCCGTAAATATTTTTTCGCATTTTTTTTTAATCACCCAATAATTTAACTCGTTAGAGAAAAGCATTCGCGACGATTGATCAGACTGATATTCGCGGGTTGGATACCGCAGGATAATCTATACATCGGGAGCTGTTCTTAGTCTTAAAACGAAGGTCAAATTTGAAATTCAAATTTGCTTCAACACTGAGCCAACAAGTATTCCTCCTTTATCGTACATCTTCTCTAACGAATTCAATTATTGGATGAAACATTACTCTAACTCTATGCAACCAGATTCATCGCCGCCCAAAGAAATCCGGATAACTCTCTTGAAACTGCCGTTATTATTACCTGAGGAGTTTTTCCTCTTTGCTGTAGATTACGAAACTTCTTGTGTAATCTGAGAGATGCTTTTTCCGCCAAAGCAACAACTAACGCAGGTTGTCCCGATCTACGTGCGGTTACAATCTTACTTCCTGTTCCAGGGAAACGATGTTGCCAAGCTGCTTCTGTCAATATTCTTCGAAGTCTGGGACTTCCAGTTTTTGTTATCCCTGTTTGTTTTCTTTTGGAACCGCTGGAATATTCTCCCGGAACAAGTCCTAAAAAACTCATGAACGAACCGGCTGTTTTGAATCGTTTGAAGTCACAAACCTCACAAAGTAAAAACATTGCGGTTAGATAATCCACTCCTCGGAAACATCTTAATATTCCTACTTTCTCTCGATACGGTTCACTTTCCGCTATCTCTTGTATCCTCTTATCCATCGCTTTTAAATTCTCTTCTTGAACTCTTACCCGACTATAATAGTCGTTAAATGTCTCTTGAAGGATCTCATTGTTAAACTGTAGAGTGTTCAACCATTTGTTATGACTCACTGTCCAATACTTTGTTTTTGAATAAGTTATACCCTTTCTTAATAAGAATTTCATCAACCTCTGACGATTCCTTCCTAAATCCAAACGAAGGCTGTCACGGGATCTTAGATAATCCCTTACCGCTTCGTCCTCTTCACTCGGTACATGAATCGATTCTAATTCTCCACTTCGTAATAATTTTGCTAATTTGATCGCGTCTCTCTTATCCGTTTTGATCTTATCCGAACTTTGTCTTGGTATCTTTCCGGGTGCTACAAGGATACAGTTCACTCCCAAAGACTTTAGATATCTGTAAAGTGGATAACCGGTTACTCCCGCCTCGTAACAACTATGTATCTCGTTCCATTCTGATTTTAGTTTATTGACGAACTTTTTGATCTGAACCTCATTATGTTTTATCTGCTGTTCTTTTACTATTTCCTTTGTATTGCTCGTTAAATTCGCAATTCTGTTCGTTTCTTTGTGGACATCCATTCCTACATATACTTTTCTTTTCATTACGTTCCTTCTGTTGGTTTTCTTGTTTTGTGGTATATGCTTGCATCTAACCCACGCTTTTCAAGCCCAGAAGGGGCGCCATTTTGTCTTAAATAAAATTTGTTCAAAATTTTACCTTTAAACGGGAATTCGTTTCAAAATTCACGGTAATCTATTATATATAAGCATCTATTTTTTGAAGGGTCGCTTAAGAAGCTTTCGTTGCAAATAGAGAACGATAGCGGAATTCCTTTTGAAAAATGCTTGAGTCCGAGTTAGATATATCTATAATGGATATATGACAACCAAAGAGGAATCCGTTGAAGCAAAAGGGATTACTCCTGCAATGTTTCATATTCTCCTTTCTTTAGCGGAGGGACCACAACACGGATATGGAATTGGAAAATCGATAGAGACTTCTTCGGAAGGAAGTTTTCGCCTTGGACCTGGAACTTTGTATAGAACCTTGGAGTCGATTCGCGGTTTTGGTTGGATTCGATATTCGAAGAGAAAAATGCTGGAAAATGATGATCCAAGAAGGCTTTACTACGAGATCACTTCCGATGGAAAAGAAATACTCGTTTATGAACTTAAAAAGTTAGAAGTAGCCTTAAAAAAAGCGAAAAAGTTGAAGCTTTTAGGAAATTAAAAATGATTTTTCGATATTTTCAAATCCTCATTCAAGTTGTGTATCCTGCTTCTCATTCTAAAAAAATGAAGGATGCCCTTCAGATTCATTTAGAGGATTCTTATCGGGAGGGATCTTTTCGAATATTCTATTTATTTGATATTTTGGCTTCAGGTTTACAGGAGAGAATATCCAGTGAGATAAGATCGTTTCGACTTTTATGGGAATACGATCATCGCTCTGCTTTTGGGCTCATGATACTGATTCCGTGGAATTTATTTTTAGTTATGATTTTTGCAAGTTTGTTCGTAAGGGGCTCGGGATGGTTAAAATTCTTTCATGATTTTCCCTACAAAAGAAACGATTCCGCGGAATTCCTTCTTCTTTTCTTATTATTTCTTGCAGGAATCCTGCTTGTCCAAGATCTACTTCTTTTTAAAAAGAAACGATCCATTTTTAAGAGATACTCTTACATGTTCTATATAAATATGAGTTTGATAGTTCCTTTTTTTCTAATTTTAATTCTTTGAGGGTTTATGAAAATTTTCGCGCTGAGTATTTTAGTTTTGGGATTGTTGCTTGTTGTTTTTTTGTTTTACATGGGTGCGTTCGATCAAGTTCGGATTCAAGAAGAAACGAAAGGACCTTTTTACGTTCTTTCTCATGAAAGAGTTGGTGATTATAGAAACGTAGGTCTTATTTTTGAAGTGCTTCAAAAGGAGTTACCCGAAAAAGGAATCCGTGATTTTAAATTGTTCTCCATTTATTTGGATAATCCAAATGACGTTCCGAAGGAAAAGTTACGATGTGAAGTAGGTGCGCTTTTTGCGGAGCCATTGTCAAAAGTTCCCGAAGGACTTTCTTTGGATCTTAAAACAAGAACCATTCCTTCTCGAAAATATATCTTTGCGGAATTTCCTTTGAAAAATTTTCTTTCCATCTTTCTCGGAATCTACAAAGTTTATCCGAAACTTTTTAGAGCCTGCGAGGAAAGAGGTTGTGATCTAAAAGGGAGGGCATCAATGGAAATTTACGAACCTCTCACGGAACACAAGACAACGTATCTACTTCCTATAGATTGAAAATTTCTACGAAAACGAGGTCTTTACTTTTTTAAACGTAAGTCGCGTTCTTTTCGATATTGTCGATTGAAGCGGATAAGATGACAAATGGGAAAAAGATCATGATTCTGGCGTTTCGTTTACTGGTACATTTTGTAAAATGCGGGAATTGCTGTAATCTCGATTGATGAATCTTGATTTTATATCGCTTAAAAGATCGAAGAACTTTTGTAATTTAATGTGGGTTTGTAGAAAAAGTTTGGGTGAATCGTTCGCAAATTTCATAGTTGAAATGGCTCGCAATTTGAAACGCTTTCTTAAAAAGCGTTTCATTAAGTTTTTTCGTTCAAATTCTTTCGGAATTTCCACTACAATCCCTTTCGTATTTGTTATGCCGGCTCAGGTTAAATTAACGTGAGTTCGATAAGAAAATGAGAAAGAATTTTCTAAAAGTAGGAGTTCCTACAATTGTAAAATTTGTTCGTAAAATCGTGATTTGCGGTAATTTCCACATTTGAACAACCGATTTCGATCCTCTACGAAAAGTTAAGTTATATTAGAAGGAATGCATAGAGTTTAGAGAGGGATCTGTTGAATTTTTTATCGGAATGCAACGAAGGGCTATACGGTTGGAGCAAGCCATAAAAAATCGAGAAACGGATCCGTGGATTTTTTAGAATCGCACGGACTGCTATGGCCTAAGTTTATGAGCAAATTCTAAAATTCTTTTTAGAAATGAATCACCGATTTGAGACGTTCGGCGTTTCCTGAAAAACTCCCTACTTTTGAAAACGAGTGAGGAGAATTTATCAAATCCAGGTAACCGTCTCGATACGTGGACATATCCTTTTGAAGACTTGAAGAGTTTTTACCGGAAACGTCTGATAGTGCCGCTAAAGCGAACGTTTCAAAAGCCAAATCCGCGATGTAAATCCGGTTCAGATCCAATTCTTCTGAACTTGAATTGTTCAGCAATTCTTGTAAAAGTGTCGATTTTTTTCGAATCGTTTCCGCGGCTTTTGAATCCGTTATCTCTTCCACGTATCTGAAGAACGCTTTTGCCACCTTTTCTCTTTTAAATCCGCGAAGGACGTGTTCGCTTAACAGTAAATGTGTCCCTTCCCATGTCTCATTAATGATGGAATCGTTGTGTAATCTGGGAAGTACGGAGAAATCTCCCACAATTCCGTTACCGCCCAATACGAGGATTGAATTGTATGTAATCTCAGTGGAAGTAGCGGAGCATTTATACTTCAGAAGAGGAGCCAGTACTTCTCCTGCAAGTTTTAATGGTTCTGGGGTATGGAAATGTCTGAAGATGGAAGTCAACATTGCGGTGTGCTTGAGTCTTTGATCGCTTAGTTGTTTCAGTAAAGAAGGGAATTCTAATATTTTACTTCCATAGGCGGTTCTGAATTTTGCGTATTCGTAGGCCTCCATCCAAGCCCTTCTAGAAATTCCAGAAGCCGCAAGCGATACGTGCAATCTAGAAATTCCGATCACATATTTCATAAGATTTGCGATTCCGTGAGTAGGTCTTCCTAGAGCCTCTGCTTCGACTCCGTCATAAATGATTTCGACGGTAAGCTTTCCTCTGGAACCGATAATGTCTTTTTTGCGGAGAATATGATGTCCGTTTAACGTTCCGTCATCTTTGATTCTCGGAACTAAAAACATTCCGATCGTGTTTGTATCTTCAACTCTTGCTGTGGTCACCCAGAGATCTCCCGGATTGGAGCAGAACCATTTTTCTCCGGTAAGAATCCATTTACCGTTTTCCTGCTTCCTTGCGATCGTTCGATTTGCACTTACGTTGGAGCCACCGACTCTTTCGGTCACATACTGTCCCGCCATAAAATGAGAATCGCTTTTTTCTCCTGCGACAAGAGATAGATACTTTTCTTTTTGTTCGGGAGTTCCAAGCGCTTCTAAAACTTTGATCATACCTTCAGTCATTGCAAGCGGGCAAGTGACTCCTCCTTCTCCGTTTTGGTTGGCAAGATAGGCAAGCGCGTAACGATGCAAGTCAGTGAAAGGGTGTTTCCAGGAGGAATGGTAATTGAGATTAACGATTCCATAGTCATAGGAAATCTTCCTGGAAAGTTTTTGTTCGTTAGAATACACCACCGCATCGATTCGATTTCCCGTTCGATCGTATTTTATGACTTCTCCGTATTTTCCTTCTTTGTGGGAAGCTTCCGTGAGTTCGTCGAGAACTCCTCCTACTAAGGCACCGTAGCCTAAGAGATGTTCGATCATCGCTTTCTTATGTGGGACATCATAATCTTTGGAATATTTTTCCACAAGTGTCTGTAATACTCGGTCCTCTTCGTAAAAATTCTTTCCTCGATTGCCGCGATAATTCGAAATATCAAAAGGCGCAAGGCCTGGATTCGCGGTTTGATTTAAAGGATACTGCATCATTCTCTCCTAATTCGCTAAATTTTTTTAGAAGCGAATCACTCTATCTTTGACTTTTAAAAGGAAATTCTTTGGAAAGTATAAGTCCACCTTCGTTTTCAAGCGAGCGAAAAAAGGGAAAGAAACTCGGGTATTTATTCAAGAACGGATTCGATTACAACTTTTCGGAAATACTAAACAGGATTGTATATCTATCTTCCGGGACAAAGTGGAAAGTTTTTCAGATAGACTATAATCGAATTTCTAAAGTGGGAATTTTCGTTCAAAGAGGGGTTTCTTTTAAAATCTGTTCTCTGAATTGGATCGTAAGAATTTTTTCCCGCAATGTAAAAAGTAAATTCGGATCTTCCAGTTTGGCTCCGTTGGAGGTTTGAAGATAAAAAGAATCGTATGCATAATCGGCGCTGGTCGATACTCTCAGATAACGAACTTTTAAATCCAGATAAAGAATGATTTGGAGAATTCTATAAACCAGACCTACGACGTCTGGCATTCTTACTTCCATGATGGTTACATCCGGAAGATCGTCGTTATAAAATAGAACTGATCGATTGATTATACTTTCCGGAGTGGGCTTTCGTGGATTCCAATCAGTCCTTTCAAAGGCGATACTTTCCCGTTTCAAATTTCCGGAAGAAATTGACTTTAGTTTTGCTTCGATTCGATCTAATTTTTCGTTCGGAAGATTTCCACCCCCGGTTGAATCCGTCAGTTGGACCGTCGTGATCCAATATTCTCCGAAAGTATAACTTTTCATTCCTAAAAGACTGAGACCCTCGGAGGAAACGGTGCAGGATAAATCCAAGAGAATCTCGGGTTGATTTGCAGTTACCACGTCGATCGTTACGAAGGCCGGATCTTGTTCCGTTTCGAATTTCATTCCAAAAGATGGGTTTTGCACAAGTGTTCCGATCGATTTAAAATTTCTTAATATTTTACGATTGGATACCGTATTGAGATACGAGGAGGGTAGTACTTCATCCGCGAATGCGACGATGGATTTGATGATGTCTTCGTCTAGATCTTCTTTGGCGAGGAGATAACTCCTTAAATTCTCCAACTGAATGCTTCGGGTAGGACCTGTTTCCCCAAAATCATCCTTTGAGTCGCTTGCGAAATACGGAATCGTATTTTGATAGAGAGTGTTTAGTATCGAGCTCTTCCAGTTGGTAAGAACCCCTGTTCCTACTGATTTCGTGTCGATTACGGTAAGAATATAAAGTTTTCTTAATCTTTCTCGGTTCCCCACGATTCTCGCAAAATCCATGATTAGTTTCGGATCTCCTATATCTCTTTTAGAACTCAACTCCGACATAAGAGTGTGTTTTTCCACGAGAAAGCGGCAGAGATCCGTGTCTTCTTCGTCGAGTCCGAGTCTGTCTCCCACGGAAACTACAAGTTCGGCTCCATATTCGGAGTGGTCTCCTTCCTTTACTTTTCCGGCATCGTGAAGTAGGATCGCAAGGGCCAAAAGTTCAATCTTAGAACATTCCTTATATGCCTTTTGAACTTCGGTGTCTTCGAATTTTCCCTTATCCAGAAGGTCGAGTTCATGCAAAATCAATAATGTATGTTCGTCTACAGTGAATTCATGATGGTAGCTGAATAGAGGAAAATTGGTACAGGCTCCGAATTCGGGGAGAATTGCTCCTAAAACTCCGGATTCGTGCATCAACTTTAAAACCCTTCCTCTCTGAGAAGGGGTTCTTAAAATTTTTAAGAATTCTTCGTTTACTTCGGAAGCATATTTAAAGTCGTCGTCCAAAAAATTCGCCGCAAATCGAAATTCGTTTAACAACGTTCCGGAGATCTGCACGTTCTTTTCCTGAATCATTCTAAAAGAATGCATGATGTCCCGATAGATCGTATGTGGGTTTGTGAATAATGTTCCGATCACGGGTGGAAAAACAGTATCTCCGATCCTAAAAAAGTGAAGATCTTCGTAGGAGAAACTTTCGCCTTTGGAATTTTTTCTTTTTTCGATAATGGAATCCAAATAAGTACGGATAATGAAGTAGATGTTTTTCTGGTGGCGATACAAGGTATGCATGAATTTTTCAACGGAAGAAAGCTCTTCTTTTTTTCCGTAACTTAGGTATTCTGCAACTTCTTGCTGAAGACTAAGATCTAAACGATCTGTTTTTCGAGCAGTGAGCATGTGCATCGCGATTCTTACCCGTAGGATGAAATCGTAAGCTTCTTGGAGAAGTTGTATTTCTCCTCTTTGAAAAACCGGAAGTATGGATAATCCTCCTATAGAAGGAAGATTTCGGACGGATTTTTCCATCCAAAACATATATTGGATGTCCCGGAGTCCGCAAAGGTCCGTTTTCAAATTCGGTTCGCTTAACAAAATGGGACGTTCTTCGTTAAGAAACCGGGAGGTTAAAATCTCCTCTTTGATTTCGTTGTAACGTTTTGTCCATTTTACGGGAAGTTTTTCCAGAAAATCAGTTTTAAACTTTTCGAATAAGGTTTTAGATCCCGTAAGAAAACGAGCATCTAGAAAGGCGTGATAAGAAGACATATCGTCCAAGTACCGAAAACATTCCTTAATCGTTCTACAGGAATGCCCGACTACTTTTCCGGAGTCATAGAGATATGTGTTGATTTTGGATATAACTGATTCTAATCTTTGTTCTTTGATTCCGTTGTGTAGGTAGAGTAGGTCGATATCGGAATGAGGAGCCATTTCCATCCTTCCGTATCCTCCTAACGCGACGATGCAGAGTTTGTCTTTGGATTTTAATCCGACTTTGGAACTTTCAAACTTGGAAAGAATAAAGGAATCTACGATATGAGTCAATTGTCTGGATACGAGTCGGCCGCCGACATTCTTGCTCTTTTCCAAGAGTCTCTGAAAACTGTATGCGATATCCAATTGTAAAGGCATATAATAAACCGTCTTAAAAAGACAAACGAAAGTGCAAACGCTCAGAAAACTAAAAGTTTTCCCCGAGAGGTGGCTCTAAATAAAAAACCAAATCTGAATATATTCTATTTAAAGTTCTAATTAGGAATATTTGGTTTCTATAATATACAAATCTGCAATCACATTTACCGGAAAGACCTAATTAACGTAAATTTGGTGTAAAAAATGAATCCTGTCGACTGGATCGCGCATAAACTCAACACTCGTTATCTCAACATAATGTTTTGGCCACAAAGAATATGTTTTTTTGTCCAGTTTATAGTCTGCCCCAAAACCTTAGAAGAAATCAATTACATTCATTCAGTAAATCCGTAATAAAATGTAAAAGTTCCCACAAATTACGCCTTTTGGTGTTTTATGGACTTTCAGACAGACTTTTTGTTGGAACATTCTCGTTCGGAGTTTCTACATTCTGAGGTTTTGGGATAGACTCTTATTTGATTTTGGAATCTTTTGCCAGTTCTTAAAAGTCTCAAGAATTTTTTTAAAAAAATGGCACAGGATCATTCGATCAAGTATTTAAAGGAAAAAACAGTTTGAATTAAAGAAAACTCTAAACCCTTTTTAGAGTTTCTTTGTGGAAATCAAGAATATGTTAAGAAACATTTTTATACTTATGCTTAGTTAAGTATTTTTAACATTTTATCAACAGGGCAAGTCGGCTGAGGAACACGTTATGTCAACTTTGGGACTAATTTCTTCTATGTTAAATTTCAAAACTCATTCTAATCCCCAAAACACAGTTCCCGACCAAAGTAAAGATTTTAATCAAAGCACAGTCTTTCTACCCTCTTACACAAATCTTCTGGTTGGCGAGGAAGTTTCCGAACTGACAAATCCGGATATTCCTCTTCCTGCATATGTCATTTACAACCTAAGATATTTTCCAAACACGGATACTTGATGTAGATTGCCCAATTTACAATATATGAGATACGGACATTACTCTGCTATCTTACCGAATGGAGCTAAATTTGTTTTTGGCGGATTAGGACCATACGAGCAGAAAGGGCGGAGATTTTTCAGTAAAGATTCTTGAAAAAATTTAAGTTCAAAAGCGAATTTTGAACTTTTAAAATCTTATTTCTTCTTAAAATTTATTATATTTTAAAATGAAAGTTTGGTGGTTTTATATTCGAACTTTTAATAGTAAGTAAGAGGAATTTAAAGGAAAGAGTTTTTCAAATTTTAGAATTTTATTGTATTTTAAAAATCTATTTCACTTTTGTTTCTTCGGAACTAGGTTTTTCCGGTAGCTTCGACGGATGATCCTCCATACGGGCCAACATGGAAAGTGATTTATTAAAATTGTCACGGCTGGTCTTTAAGGGGCTGTAAGTTATCCTTTTTTTAGCGCTTAAAATTTAAAAAACATTTTCTAGAAATAACAATGAAATTATAATGATTTTTTAAACTGTATTTTCAATTACGCATATAAATTTGTCTCGGCACAAATAGAGTGGGTTTGCGTAGGTCGCAATGCAGTTCCATAATCCGCTTATTTCAATCGATCTCCCGGTTTAGCATCCTTATGAGGAACGAATAAACTCAAGGATTCTCCTTCGCCGGAAGCAAGCAACATCGCCTCTGAAATTCCAAACTTCATTTTTCTCGGTTTGAGATTGGCAACAACGACAACTTTCAAACCTTTGAGATTTTCCGGTTGATATGCGATTTTGATACCCGCAAAAACGTTTTTAATCCCGAGTTCACCGAGATCCACTTTTACATTTACGAGTTTATCCGCTCCTTCGACTGATTCCGCTTCCACGATTTCGCCGACTCTTAATTCTACCTTAGAGAGTTCTTCGATCGAAATTTCAATTTGTTCTTCCTTATCGGAAGATTTGGAAATTTCTTCTTTTTTCGGATATTCGGATTGTTTGTTTTCTTCCAACATAACTTTGATTGCCTTTTCGTCCACACGTTTGGTGAGCATTTCGTACGGATTTATTTTCGTTTTTTCTAATATTTTAGATTTATCCAGATCTTTGAATTCGGGAGATCCTTTCAAATTCAGTAACTTATATATTTGTTCTGAAATTTTCGGGACAACGGGGTAGAGATAAATCGCTAGAAATCTGCTTGCATTCAAAACGACCGTCACGACTTCTCTCGCTTTTTCTGGATTTTCTTTGATAAGTTTCCAAGGGGCGTTATCGTTTACGTAACGATTTACTCGATCTCCCAAACGGGTGATTTCCCTCATAACTTTCGCATAATTTCTTTGTTCATACGCAATTTTTATAATGTTTTGAATTGAGTTGTCTCCCGTGCCCGCTTTAACTGGTTGAGTCAGAATTTCCTCAAGGAGCGCGAGTCCTTCTTCGGAAACGGTTCCTAACGTTCGATCCAATGTATCTAAAATTGTGGTGGAAACTCTAGAAACGGAATTGATTAAGTTCCCGACTAAATCCGCGTTGACTTTATTTACGAAATCATCAAAAGAAAGATCGATATCGTCCATTCCGGGACCTAATTTTGCGGCTAGGTAAAAACGAAGGTGTTCCGCATCCAAGAATTTCACGAACGTCTTCGCTTTGATGAAAGTGCCGCGAGATTTGGACATCTTTTCTCCATTTACTCCGATAAAACCGTGAACGTGAATTTTAGAAGGTGATCTATAACCGCTTCCTTCCAACATCGCGGGCCAAAATAAAGTATGAAAGTATAATATATCCTTACCGATAAAGTGGACGATTTCCGAATTTTTATCCTTCCAAAAGGAATCGAATTTGTTCGGTTCGTTCGGAAAATTCTTGTCAAAGAAGTTTTTGGAGGAAGCCATGTAGCCGACGGGAGCATCTAACCAAACGTAAAAATATTTATTTCTCTCACCTGGAATTTCGAAGCCGAAATAAGGTCCGTCCCTGGAGATGTCCCAGTCTTGCAGCCCTGCGTCGAACCATTCTTTTAATTTCTTTTTAACTCCTTCTGATTCGGAAACAGCTTCGCTCGTTTCTATCCATGATTGTAAATCGAAATCCACATTCGATTGTTCTGTCTTTTTATGAAAGTTTCCGAGTTTAAAAAAGATATGATCCGAGTTTTTAATGACGGGAGGAGTTCCACATAAAGCGCAGTGGGAATCGATCAAATCTTTCGGATTATATGTCGTCCCGCAAACCTCGCAGTTGTCTCCGTATTGATTTTTCGAGTTACAATTGGGACAGGTGCCTTTAATAAAACGATCGGGAAGAAACATTCGATCCTTTTCACAGTAGGCTTGTTCGATACTTCTTTTCGAAATATGGCCTTTCTCTTTCAATTTCAGGTAAATATTTTTGGAAATTTCTTGATTCGCTTTTGAATGTGTGGAATCATAATTATCGTAATTAATTCCGAAAGAGGTTAGATCTGCATAATGTTCTTGTCCAACTCTTTCGATAAGTTGTTCCGGAGTTATTTTCTCTTTGAGTGCTGCCAACATTACGGGAGTTCCATGCGTATCGTCTGCACAGAAAAAATAACATTCGTTTCCAATCGCTTTTTGAAAGCGAACCCAAATATCCGTTTGAATACCTTCCAATACGTGACCTAAATGGATCGGTCCGTTTGCATAAGGAAGTGCGGAAGTAACTAATATCTTTCTTTGAATGGAAGAAGAGTTCACAAAAGTCAGGTTCTTAAAATTTAGGTCAAAATCAACGTCTTTCTTTTCGGATTTTCATTGCAAAATCAATAGTTCGGATAGAATTTCCTGAAAACCTGGAGGGAACCTCGATGCCAATGGAAAATCTTTCATCCCTTGCAAGTAAAGTCCTGCCGGGACATGAATTCTATGAAAAGTTCAGAGAAGAAATGAACCCGGAACAAGAGATATTCCATTTGAAGATGAACTATGCAAAGGTTCTCGTCAGCATTTGGTCTTATTCCTGTATGGCCGACGGAATCTTTCATCAAAAAGAAGGAAGTCTTGTTGGGCAGATGGTGAAAGCGCTGTTTGAGGAAGATTGTATCTTCTTCGATCATCAAGGCGAAAAAACTTCCATCATCAGCGAGTTATCGGACGTGTTTGAAAATCCTCTTCCCGTAAAAACGGTTCGTAATTTTTCGGAAGGAAATCCGATCATGGCGGCCGGTTTTTACGAAGACGCCTGCGTCATCGTTTCGATGGACGGAGCTCTTACAAAAAAAGAAAGGGAGTTCTTGGATGATCTCGCGAAGGAACTCGAAATATCTTCGATGGATAAGAAGAATATCGAAAGTAGAATTCTTGAGAAAAAGAAGTAAATCTATCTTTTGAGAAACGGTCGCTTTTTATTATTTCAAACATCCAATTTCAAGGAATCAGTTCCGTGAATTGGGTGGAGGAAACGTTATTATATCTTTTAATCATCTATGCCGGTCTTCAGTTTTTGGTTTCCGGTCCGGTTTTACAACTTCTCATTAATTTTTTTTCGTTTCGTCATTTCAAATTTCGATGGTTTTCTTCTGGAGTGATACTTCCAATTTTTTACGTAGTCTCTAAAAATTGTACGGTCGAATTCCCCGGGATATTGAAAACGGATCAGGTCTATGCGAGAGTTTCCTCTTTAAATCTGAAAATTGATTTTTTTTCCCTTTTCAGAGGAAAATTGAGAATCTCCTCTTCTATATTCAAAAATTTTCATATGGACTATACGAATATCATCAGTCCTTATAAAAAAATAGGACTGATGCCTAAACGTGGAAAGATCGTATTTCAGAATATGAGAATAGAAAACGGATCGATTTCGATTGTGGATAAAACTTTAACTCCTACTTATACGATTCAATTGCACGATATTGCAATCGAAGGCGGATATATGGATTCTGGATCTCCTCTTGAAGTTCTATTTAGAACCAAAAGCGGAACTTGTAGGCTCGGTAAAAGAGGTTCCCTTAAAATCGGAGTATTAGACGGAGAAATGAGAGGGTTTTTATCGTTAAGCGACATCACTTGGTCGGAACTTGCGGGATTACAGGTGATTCCGCTTCCTTTTCTTAAAAACAGGGTTCGAATTTATGTGGAATTCAAACATATCAATTCAGACGAAACGACCTTGGAAGGAACTCTAATACATTTCGCTCCACATTCTCAAGATAAATCAGAACAGAGCTATCCGTTTCATTTTACGATTGTATGGCAAAATTATAACTTACCTTTTGACCTTGCACTTAGAGAGCTCGTATTGGAATTATTCCTCAAAATCAAATTGAAAGGAGTGATGACGAGGATGCTTCAAACCGTAGCAAAGGGATTGTATACGCTTATAGGAAGAAATCGTTCTTACAAACGCCATTCGCGCTAAATTTTATACATAATAAATTTATAATATACATACTTTCCTTTCGGTCTGTGATCGAAAGGACCGAGTTCTGTCGCAGTTACATTTCATTTCGGTCTCTGATGCGGAAATTTTTCCAATGGTGATTTTCTGACAATTGGTGGTTAGAAATTGAGTGATTTGTGGTCCTGGAATGCATTTTCCTTTTTTCGAGAGAAAAAAAGGAAAATGAACAAAAAACAAAAGTTACACAACTAAAAAAAGAATCAAGCCGCCAATTACGAAGGTTCGACGCACCATTGAAACGTAGATCGTGCCGGCATAGAAACGAAAGTAACGACAATCGCAGAGGTAAGTGAAGAATATTCTGTAATGATCATCCCAAAAATGTTCCAGATATATAGAATGATACGTACTAAGACGATATATAAGAACCGTTTTGGGACAGACGCTTAACTTTTAGATCGAATGGGAATATCTGGTAGAGGAGCCTAAGTTACCCATTTGGTTTTCCTTACTTTTATAATTGGGAAAATTTTCTTCTCGAAAAGCCTTTGGAGATTTTTTAACTTCTTTCAAAAATGCCCTGTGAAATGCGGAGGAAGAACTAAAACCGACAGCCATTCCGATCGAAAGAATGGAACGGTCAGGCTCGTCAAGTAGCATCACTTTCGCCTCTTTTACCCGGTGGTGATTGATAAAGGAATTGAAATTCATTCCCATGTGTTCGTTTAAAAAAGCGGAGAGATGATGTACGGAGAGCCCCATCTCCGACGCTAAAGAAGGAAGCCGAAGTTCTTCATCCAGATGAATTTTTTCACTCTGCATCAATTCCGTGAGTTTACTTTCGACTTTTTCGATGTTAAGGTCTTCCAAAAGAGATTTTTTGTCTTGAATGGAATCTCGTTGAGAAAAATTTTGATCCGAGATTCTTTCCCCAGATGAATTGCTGACTAATAAAAGTTCGTTTTGGTTTTTTTGAATATTGGAGAGAACCGAAATACATTCGCTCAAGATAATTGGAGAAAGAATTAGAAAATAATAATTAATTTTATTGATTGGCTCGATGATTTTTACGTTTTCAAAGTGACGAAACACTTCCGTGAGTTTGATTACGAGCAATAAACTAATGGAAGGAAGAATTTTTATTAGGGCTTCTTTGTTTTTGGCAGAACGTAAAAGAATTAAGACATGAAATAGAAGGCAAATGAAAAATAAAAAGATTCCTAAAGATATTACCTGGGAAAGATTAGGAATTTTGAATTCGCCAAGCAAATCCCAAAGGACGACGATGGCAGCAGTGGAAGCAAAACTACGCAGAAATAATCTCCGAAGAACTGTAAAGTTAGTGTAAACATACCGGAAATTATCGTGCTTCATACTTGTTGCAAAACTTATAAATAAGAAAGCAACTGCAATCGAAAAGTAAGTGTAAAAATACTGAGCCAATTTCTTTGCAAGAGTATTTTCCGAGGTAAAAATCGTGGCCGTAAAAGACCAAAAAGTACAAGCCATTAAGAAAAACAGCACCAGGGCAGAGATATTCTTTTGTCTGTTGCTTTTGAGAACTCCGAATACGGCAATCATAGAGTATAACGTTGCCGCTAAAGAATAATATTCAATCTCTTCCACATTCGAATCCTTTTATTGTTTTTGTTCCTATTGCTCCCAGAAACACTTTTTTCTATAGGGAAGAAATATTATCTCCGTTTGGTTATGCAAACAATTCTTTCAAAATATACTTTGTTGTTCTTATAAGCAAACAGTTTTCTCCATATCGGTTATAACAAAATGCTTCCGCGCTTTTGCATGTTTTTTGAAAGTTATAATTTGAACTACCTAAAAGAATTTGTAGTTGGAGAAGATGGCGATTTTTGTTTTTTACTAAAACGATTTTTTGTTTAACGACGGGAAAGTTGAAGGATCGAAATTTCGCCATTCCAAGGTAAGTTGAATCGTGTGCATATCTTTTAAGCTTTTTGTGATGGTAAGATTTTAATCGGTTCCAACATACTTTTGACTGTAGAATCGATTGTAAATGAAGTTGCAACGGATATTCTAGTATTTTACTGCTTTTTCGTTTTTAGAACAGGATTTACAAATCGAATTGGTATAGGACGATTTTCGCGCTAGTTCGGGGGAATAACGAAACGCTTCGAACGGAAATAGATTTGTGCCTTCGATCCGGAAGTTGTTTGTATTCAAGAATGGGTCTTGGATTTTGATTATTTTGAATTAGAGTCTGATATATATGCAAAAAAACTAAAGTTATTGACGCTTCTTTCAACTTTTGAAGGAGTCATTTTTTTCCGGAAAAGAATTTCGGAGGAACTCAAACAAAATGGAGCTTTCTTAAAAACTTATATTCTATCCTGAAATGGCGAGACAAACGAAGGGTTTAACGGTTGAATGAAAAAAACCTCCGTTTTCTCCATTGTTTTGCAGAGCGGAGATTTTATTCTTTTATCAGGATCGAAATGGATGATCGAATTCAAAAATTCTTCTAAGATTCGACTTTACTGATTTTTACATAATAGGGTAATATGAGTTTTGAGACGAATCTCTGTTTAGACGCAGGATTGAGGTGTTTTGTTATATGTTTTCAATAAGAGCGTTTTAATCAGAAACCATAAGAGAAAAAATCTATATGCAGAAACTCAATAGAAGGGAATTTTTGAATTCTTCCGTAAAGCTTTTCGTTTTCATCGGTGCGAGCGGAGCAATTGTGCCGAGTTTGACCGGATGTAATTCCGAGCCGAGGGGAGTCGTGAATGGAAATCTGTCTTTTGTTTCCCTTTCCCAAGTGTTAAATGAATTAGAAGTATTCAAAAAATTGAATTCAATTCGAGGATATGGAGCTTGGGATGCGGGCAAAGTGTTTCTTCACTGTGCTCAATCGATCGAATATTCGATCCAAGGTTATCCCGAAAATAAAAGTGCTCTTTTTCAGAATACGATCGGAAAGCTCGTCTTTTTAAACTTCGTATTTTCCAAAAAAATGTCCCACGATCTAGAGGCTCCGATACCCGGTGCTACGGAAATACGAACCGGTACGGATTGGAAGGAAAGCCTTTCGACTTTACAGGAAACCATTCTTAAATTTCAAACTTATGACGGAAAATTGAAACCTCATTTCGCTTACGGAAGTTTATCTAAGGAAGAATACGATTTGGCACATGCGATGCATATTGCCAATCATTTTAGTTTTTTAACTTTTCATTCTTGAAAAAGATAAATTTCGGTATTGTATTTCGCAAAATGTTTTGCTCTTTCCTGATTTTAAAATCGGCTGTACTCTATCTTAAAAATTATGGTATCGTATAACAGCATTCAAAGTAAATGAGAGAGTTTCTTAGAGTTCTAGAATTTTTCCAATGAAAATCCAGATTTTTAGATTTTGATGGGAATCCTAGAAATTGAAGTTTGAAAACGAATTTCAAGAGATAGGAATCTTCTTTACGAATTATGCGGGAAACAAATCCTGGAAAGCGATTGATTGGGGGATTAGCTCAGCTGGTTAGAGCGCTACCTTGACATGGTAGAGGTCACTGGTTCGATCCCAGTATCTCCCACCACTTTCTTAAATGCCGTTTTTGGTTATTTCTCGGTTTTTAAAAATGCGGGAACTCTTTACATTTCAAAAAAATATCCGAACAAAATAAAAAAGCCCCGAGTTCGGAGCTTTCAGGTATTGGTTTGGTTTTTCTTTTTTGATTTAGGAGAATTTAAAAATTTGGTTCTTATTCTGCAAAGATTACGGAAATCGTGGGCAGTTTAAAACCGAGAACAGTCGCTAAGTCTTTACGAATCTGATCGCGAACGTTTTGTTTGTCTTCCACCAAAAGAGCCTGACGAAGATGAAATTCGGCGGCCTTTAAATCCACTTCGCCCAAAGCCATAGAAGCTCTATAACGAACCGAAGGGCTTTCACTTTTCAGCATATCGCAGAGAGCATAAAAACTTTTATCGGCAACCCTCATGATATAAATGATGGAGTTTAAGATTGCCGCTTTAGTAAAATCGTTCTTTTCTTTTTCCAAAGTGGAAACAAGAAAGTTCACGGTTTCTTTGCGGTTCATATATTTTAAACCGTCGGCGGCTGAGGCGCGGATATAATAGTTCGAATGGCCGAGGGCGTTTACAAGAACGTCTTCAGATTCTTTCGCATAGGGATAACTTCCTATCGTTCTTAAAATTTCACCGGCTGCCATCACCATCGTATAGTCTTCCTTCGAAGTGAAATAAGGCTCGTCCTTCTCTTGGATGGTGGGTTCTAATTTTTTATATTCTTCTATGGTCGGTTTGATTGCAATTTCCAGATCTATTACGGAAAGGGCTTGAGCGACAGTAAATTTGAGATAAGGATGATTTTCAAGAGACTTAGGAACTTTAGGATTTCCACGAAGCGCATTTAGAAGAGGGCGGACGGCAAGTCTGTTGCTTACGAACTTAAGATAATCTGCGGCGTCTAACTTTTCTTCATAAGAACCGGACTCGAGTTTTCTAACCTGTTCGAAATATACTTTATCGGCGTATTCTACCGCCTTATCCGAAGAGAATAAAGGCAAAACACTGATAGAAAACGAAATGATAGAGATCGAAATATTTTTAAACATGGCATTCCCTCATCTGTTAATATCGGTTTTTGAAATTGTCGACTTAAAGTTTCAGGCTTCTTTTTCTTTTACGCTTTTGGCAATTTTACGGATTTTTTCGGATAAGTCCTCTAGTGGTAGATTGGTTTCCGTGGAATCTTCCAGTTCTTTACCGATCTTTTTGAGGTCTTCTTGGATTCTCAACTTGTTTTCGGAGGCCCTGTTCGCCATATGTGTAAGGAGATCATCTCTGAATTCCGTGGCCATTTCGAGTTTGAGTTCGCCTAACGAAATCATGGATTGAAGAATTTTTTCCAACCGATCTCGAGTGAGATAATTCGCACCAATTCCACCTAAGACTAATCTGCCGAACAGGGAACTTATATCTTTCCCGGTTTCTCGAATCAGAGCCGAAAGCATGAAGTTTGAAAATTCTTCGTTTCTTTGTCCCAGAGAAACTTTGAGAAAAGTTTGTCCGAGAATTTTCGGAGTGATATCGGAACCGGACATGTTATCAATCACACGAATTTCTTCGCCATTGATAATCATATCCGCTACATCCTCAAGAGTGATTGTTTTACTCGTCTCGGGATCATAGAGCCTTCGATTCGCGTATCGTTTTAGAAGTTTCATCTTAATTGGTTGCGTCTTTTGCGCATTGCACAATTATAGGATTCGTCGGAAAAGTCTTCGGTCAAGCAAAATACCCATGGCAAGCCTATTGTTCGATTGTCTCTTCCTAAACGGGCTTACAAAAAAGGAAGAAAGGTTACTGTTCTCACTTTTGGATTGGAAAGAAATTTCAGTTCAAGAATGGACGGAAGCCGGAAGATTTCCGGAATCAAATTCCGGACAAATCGTTGTTCGCAAAATGATTGAGGTTGATTCTTTACAAACCGCAATTGATTGGTCGAAACAACCTTTATTGATCGGAAGAATCGAATCCTCTCCATTAAAGAAATTATTTCAACAAGGTCTCAACTACTTTTTAGATCTTCAAACCTCTCAGATCATCGATATCCCGTTGGAAAATGTTCTGCAAAAAAAAGGATTGAATTCGATCGTAATCGGGCCCGATTCACTTTTGTTTCAAAGAATTCGGGCTCATCTCAAAGTTCTAGGATGGGAGACGATTCCTTGTAAAGAGTTATCCGCGCTCAGGGAAATATTTAAGGAATACGAGCCCGGCCTATTTTTCGTGGATTGGGAAAGATTGAACGTTAGGGAGACGGTGGATCGGTTGAAGAATCTGCCTCAAAGAGGGATTTTTCCGTCCGTGATTGGAATCAGGGACATAAGACGGGAAAATCTTTTTCAAGATCTTTCCGCTGGGATCGGAGACTTCTGTCAGGAATTATATTCAGAAAAGGAAATATTCGAAATTTTGAATTATTCTATTCCAGATTTGGAAGGAGAAAGTTATGGTTCTGAAAATTTTAAAAGATTAATCTTTAAGTTTAGAACTGGAATTCAACCTACCGAAATTCGAGTCGAAAAAACCGCACCGACTCAGTTGTCCGGTTCTCATTTGGAAAAAATCAAACAGAGAAAAATACTCGGTTGGATGAATGAGTTTCTCTGAGAGTTTGCGTTTAAGAGAACAAAAGGCGGGTAATTCGCTCGCAGAATACGATCGTATTCAAAAGCGAGCTATTCCGCTTGAACTCTCTTCACTATGGTTCGAAGAAACGTAATGCCTCAATTCCCGACGACGATTCTGATCAAAACGAGAACTTACTTGAGATCACGATCCATTCAGATTTGGTGAGAATTTTCACTACAATCGTTATTGTAGGGATTTTACCGATCCTTAAGAGAAGGGAGTTTCCTTATTTCGAACTAATTTTTCCGCGAGATCGATTTCCATCGGGTGAGAATAATAGTACCCCTGTCCGAAATTGCAATTGAGTTCTCGAAGGAGCTTGTGTTGTATTTCGTTTTCCACTCCTTCCACAATGATCGCCTTGCCCATTGCTTGCACCAAATTTACCATGGAAGTAATCACCGCGCGAGTGGAAGTCTGAAAGTAATTGAAAAGAAACATTTTGTCCAACTTGATATAATCGATCGGAAGATGAATGAGCCTTCCTAAAGAAGAATATCCTTTTCCGAAATCGTCGATCGCGAATTTAAATCCATAATCTTTCAAAGAGGTGATGACCTTGCCGATTTGGGATTCTCTTGAATCGAAAGAATCTTCTACAATTTCTAAAATGATATGACTCGGTTGGATTTTATAATAGTCGCTCGCTTCTTTAAGCAGCGGAAAGATGTTTTTATCGCCGAGTTGTTTCGGAGATATGTTCAGGGATAAGGAGACATTCTCCGATTTTAATATTGAATTTTCGTAATATCGGAACGTTTCCCAGATCATCCATTCCCCGATGTTTTTGATAAAACTGGAACTCTCGGCGATCGAAATAAAACTTCCGGGAAGAAGTTTGCCTTTTTCCGGATGGTTCCAGCGTACCAAAGTTTCCATAGAAAAAAATCGGTTCTCTTTTAGATCGATGATGGGTTGAAAATGGATTTCCAATTCGTTTCGGTTTAGTACCTTTCTTAGGTCGATTTCGATTTTCGCTTTTTCCGAAGTTGCGGCGATTGCGTCTTGGTCATAGTAGAACAGGGAATTTGGGCCGAGTAAACAGGATCGTTGGAGAGCCTCTTTTAGCATTCCGAGTGCGTTCATATCCGATCCCGATTTAGGATCGAATTTTGTGTAGCCGATGTTCACGTTAAGATGGAATTCTCTTTCTTCGTAAGTGAAAGGAAAATCGAAAAGCATTTGGACGCATTCCGCAAACCATTCCGCTTTGATTTCAGAATCTACATGTACGGATGAAATTAAAAATTTGTCGCTTTCAATTCTAAATAAGTGGTCGTTTCGATTAAGATACTTTTTCAATCGATCGGCTACTTTCGCGTAAATATATTCAAAATAAGAGTTATTTTCTTCGGATATGATCGAGTCCGGATTGGATATGGAAATCAAAAATGAAAAATGTCCGTTAATGGCGGATTCGTCTTCGGTGATTTGTTTTCCAAAATGATTTAAAAAATATTTTTGATTGGGAAGATTCGTGTTTCGATCCCAGTGACCTGTTTCGTATTCTTTTTTGGGTTGTGCATTCGGCTGAGGTTTAAACCGAATCATATAAGAGTCTTCAAAATTGTGAACGCTGAGCTGTAGCTGGAAATTCGTTTCTTCTAAAAAGGAATCTTCGGGATCTTCGATTTCTTGAAGAAGATGGGATATGTTCGTCTCGTTTTCCAAATGTTGATTTTCCTTGGATTTCAGAAGAGGTATTATCTTTTCATAAAGCACTTGGAAGTTTGGGAAGGACCAAAAATTTTGAAATTTATGATTTGCATACACGGTTTTCCAGTCACGGTCCAAAACAACAATTCCTTCCGTCGATTGATCCGAAAAATACAACAATGATCTTTGCAAGGACGGTGATAGGTTTTGTATTTGCATTCCCATGTATGAAATTGTAACGTCAGATAGCAATAATGAAATCCGTACTATAATTCAAAATATTTTTTATTATAATTTTATATAGAAAAATGCAATTTGTTTCAGTTAGTTCCATGGAAAATTGTTTTTATCTTTTCTCTTTATAAAATTATTTTGTAGAACCAATGAGAGTTTTCGTTCGAATGAGAAAATTGAAAAGTTAAACTGATTTATTTTCATTTTCTGGTAGTTATTGTAGGTTTTTTAACAGTGAAATGAAAAAGAGATCGGAGATGATTTTTTTGGGATCGAATTACTAGAAATCATTTTCTTAATACGAAATGGAATTTTTCAAGCCGTATACGGATGCAGAACAAATTAATCACTTGGCCTCAGAAGAGTTTTTTACTTTCTGGAATTAAGGTTTTTATCTTTTCGGCTTATTTTGAACGAGTTGTAGAAAAAGATTCATTAAAAGCCTTTCCTAGGACTTTAGGATATGGGAACTCCCAGGTTTTGTTATAAGCTTGCTTGGATGATTGCAACCGGTTTATATTAAGGTCTTGAGGCAGGCTTAAATACAAGGATAAAGGTTTTGAACATAGAGTTTTATAAGGTTCAGTACACCGAAATTCAAAAACTGCTGAACGATATTGAAAAAAGACTTCTTAGGGAAGGGGAAATTTCCGAAGGTATGGATGAGCTTTTGCACGAGCTTGCAAGTTTTTCTGCGAGATTGAAGCTTCATCTCAATTTGGAAGAGAATTTGATCTACCCCAAAATCAAAAGCCTACAGATTGAAAATATTTCCTCTCTTGCGGAAAATTTCAGAAGCCGCTCCGTCGACCTAAAAAATTCTTTTAAAAAGTACTATTCCAACTGGTTACTCCCTTCCTCCATTTTAAAAAACGAAAGCCAGTTTCGGGAAGAAACGGAGGAGTTGATTTTCAATTTGAGGGATAAGTTTCGAAAAGAAGAAAATGAAATTTATGTTCTTCTTTAAAGTCGCTTAACGTTTTTCCATCCAGGAAATACATTCCTTTAAAAGATTTTGCATCGTTTTGTATTCCTTTTTTATCGGATATCCGTGCCCTGGTAAAATCCATTCGAAAGGATAATCTTTCAGCTTTTTCATGGAATTGATTTGTTCTGACCAAGAATACCAACAAACTCCCTTGAACGCAATCAGGCGGTCTTTTTGCGGATCATAGGCGAGATGATCTCCCGTAAAAAGAAACCGATCTTCTAATAATAATACGGAGTGTCCTTTTGTGTGTCCCGGAGTGGGAATGATTTTGACATCATTTCCGAGTTTGAATACTGTTTCGCCCTTTAGGACAATTTCCGGAGAAGGAATCGAACTTCGATCATATTCGTGGATGATTCGATTACACCCAAATCGTTCCCTAAATTTTTGATGATCGGCGACATCGTCTTGATGGGTTAAAAAATGATAACGGATTCCTCCCAAAGATTCTATCTTATTTGCAAGAGAAGGTACGAATCGGGGAGAATCCACGAGAATGTTTCCATCTTCCCTAAGGATAAGATATGAAAATGCTCCGAAAGAATCCTTTGAATGATAACCGCAATAATATACATTTGCTTCAATTTTGGAAGGAAACGTTTCCTTCGCTTCTTTTAGATCCATTCTGTCCTCGGTTCCGATAGAAGTTGTCGGACAAGAAAGCAAAGCGCGAAGTGCTTCGATTTTTTCAGATTCCGTTTCCGGTTGTTTCCTAACGTAAGAACCTCCGTTTTTTTCGGAGAACGTAGATGGTGCGATGATTCTGCACGTTTCGCAGTCGATGCAGGTGGAATCCACGTAGAAATTGCCTTCTTGATTCTCTTGGCGTTTTTTCAGCTGGTTTGCCACGCTCTTTAGACGCCGAAAGGATTGATTCCGTTTTGGACGGAGAGGGATTATAGAAAGATAGTTCCCAAATCAGCTTATTTTTGCCCGAATTTGTCTAGTTTAGAAATAATTTTTTGAATTTTCTTTTCCCTTAGATTTTAAAAGATTTCTTTTCGCGTCTGTTCAATTGATACTTTCGCTTCGCGGTTCGACCGAGCTGTAGAGACATTGAGATCGAGATCGTTTTGCGCGTTCGAAAAATATTCCGATATTTGCATTTAGTTAGGCCTTGGCTACGTTATGAAGATCGCGAGATTGTAATTGAATTGAAACAATTCCCTCATCTGATTGTAATGCAAATGAAATATAGATTTCGGTGGAATTACAAAAGCTCAAGCAGAGAAGGGGAAAAGGTCGTTAACCGACATCTTGAAATGGAAAAGCAAAAAAAATGTAATAAAAGAAGTAGAAAGTTACAAATCGGTTTTCAGATTTTTGGTTTAATTTTATCCATTGAAACCGGGTTATTCGCTCAAGAAAAACCTACCGGTGTAGATTCTAAACCTCCTGAAAAACCGAAAAAAGAGTTTTATGAAGACAATGATACCGGTTTGATTTATACAAAACCGGGCCCGAACCGAACTAAAATCGATTCTTTAGGGAAAGAGAATAATTATCCAGAACGTAAGGATATGCAACTTCCCAATCATTTCAAACACAGACCTGAAAATATCAATGAAGAGAAACTCGTAATTGCGGCAAGAACTCAGTTCCGCGGCGTCAGTGGGGATCGTCAATCTGCTTTTTCTGGGAACGAGAACTTTCATGCTGTAGACGCGAATTTTAGGCGACTCCGTCTTGGTTTCTTTTATCAAGGAGCAAAATGGTGGGGTTTTGCGACTCAGCTTCGTTTGGAAAACGCTCTCAATAGCCAGTTTTTAAGAATCACAAAAAATAAAACTACGGGAGACGTTCAAGACGTCACGTTGAACGATGCTCGAGGTTTGATCCATGAGGCTGTGATTTGGGCGAACATTCCGATTCTCAGCTCTCGTATTACTTTAGGGCAAATTAACGTTCCGTTTAACAGAGAGTATATTCAAAGTTCTGCAAATTTCATTTCCTTGGAAAGATCAATTGTCACCAACATGCTTCCTCAGTTTGATACAGGTGCGATGATTGCAATTCATCCTCTTGAAGCGATCGATAAAAAATATACACGATATTTGTCCCTTCACGGTTTTGTTGGAAATGGTCACGGTGGCGGAGGGGATTACGGTTACGGTAGAAGGCAGGATAACACGGCCGCACGCCAGAACCTTCCTCAATTGCTTGCTCCGATTTATTACGGAAGAGTACAATACAATGCCTTGGGAGGTCTTATAAAAAGGGGAAATGATATCGGTTGGGTGGAAGGAGACGAGATCTTTCAAGAAGATGCGAAATTATCTTTCGGGGCGGCAGTGGCTCAGACGACTCAACTCAAAACTTCTCAGCCGGTTCCAGTTGAGTTTCTTCTTAAGGATCAAACTCCGACGAGATTGGCGATTCAACAAACGACTCCTACCGGAGGAATCGATCCCACGGGACTTAAATCTGATTATCTTGCGGACAGAACGATCACGACTCCGGGGCGTCCAAATTTCGGAATCGTCGGTCATACATACGATATGACTTTTACTTGGAAGGGTTTTTATTTGAGTGGAGCTTGGAGTAAATTTTCTGGTTCTGCGGCCAACCAAGTGATGAGTTATCACGGTACGATCGGTTATAATTTTCATCTCTACGATTCGAAATATATCATGCCCGTTTTCAAGACCGAGTTTCTGAAAGGAGATTGGAATCAGAGTCAAATGTTCGAACCAGGAGAAGCCTATTACATCTACTGGGCAGGAATCAACTTGATGGGAGATTATCATCTCTATAAGGTTCAACTTTTTTATCAAGTTATTCATACAAATACGGCTAAGCACTATTTTTGGAATACTACGGATAACCGCGACTCAAGAACGGTTTATCTTCAGTTCCAAGCAAACTTTTGGACCGGCACTTCCTCTCCGGAAAATGTTTCCGGTGGAGCGATTTACAGACAAGATTATTGATCCAAATCGAGCGGATTGTTAGCTGATGAAGTGGGGATTGGTCGTAGAGTTTCAAAAACAATCCAATCTCTACATTTTCATTTCGAGTGCAGAAAAAAGTGTACACCTGATTGAGAGTAAAACTTTCGATTAAATGTCTTGAGGGTGAGGGATAGGAAAATCTGGCGTTATCGAAGTCTTTCCTACGTGATTGATACGTGTTTATGTTTTTGGGATGATATCTCCTGTACGATCGGTTGTAGTAGTTTATCTTTGTTTCCTGAGGATCTTTTCCTCTAATAGATCTTGAATCCGAAAAAGTTTTTCCCTTAGCCCGATTGAGTTTGATATTGATATTCAGTTAAAGTTTTACTTCTTTTTGGTTTTCTTTTTGCCAAATTTTATCATAAGATCGTTAAACACGGATAATGTGACAGGAACGTAGAAAAGACTTCCTAACGTTCCAAAGCCCAATCCCCAACCTAAGGCTAATGTCATCGGAATCAGAACCGGATCTGAGCCCCCGAGACTGTATGCGGTTGGTAATAAACCTGCAACCGTAGTAAGAGTCGTTAAAAGAATCGGTCTGAATCTTCTTTGGCTCGCTTCGATCAGGATCTCGTCCATACTTGCTTTGGAATCTTTTCTAATCGAGTCGATACAATCTACGAGGACGATGGATGCGTTTACGAGAACTCCCGCTAAACCTATGATTCCGATCATCGCCAAGAAGCTGATGGATTTTCCGGAAAGAGGAAAACCGATCACGATTCCGATAATTCCTAATGGAATTGTACTGAGGATCAATATCGGTTTCCAAAAACTTTTGATCGTCAACGCGAGAATTCCAAAGATACCGAAGATTGCTATAAGACCAGCTTTAGCAAGAGATGTCATCGATCTTTGGGTGTCTTTTTCCTCTCCGCCGAACGTAAGAGATATTCCGGGATACTGTCGTTCGATTAAAGGTTTGAATTCGTTCGCTACTCTTTGGTTTGCATCGTGGGCCGTTATTTCGTCTAACTTTACGTCTCCATTTACTGTGATGGCGCGATCAAAATCTTTATGCGCGAGAAGTTCCGGAGATTCGATCAGATTCATTTTGGAAATCTTTGCAAGATTCGTAATGTTCCCCGCCTTGTTTCTAAGAGGAATCGATTTGATTTCGTTTGGATTTTTGCGAAAGTCCTTGTCGTAGAGGACTCTTAAATATATTTTTGTTCTTCCCTTACGGACTGTTCCTGCTCTTTCTCCGTCGTAAGCCGTTCTCAAACCGTTTGCGGCGGATAATGTGGAGATACCCGTAAAACTTTCTAGTCCTTTATCGAGTTGGATGTACATTTGTTTGCGACCGTAACGATAGTCGTCTCGAACGGAAAAGACTCCGGGGATCGATTTTAAGAACGCCTGCAACTCGTTCGAAATCTTCTTTAGGGTTTCGTAATCATTTCCTTGGATCGATATCGTGATCGGTGCTCCGATTGGGGGAGCGTTTCCGAATTCTTCTAAAAAGACTTCGTTTACTCCTGGGGTTTTTCTGAGATCCGATTCAATAGAGCTAAGAATTTCGGACGCTTTTCTTTTCCGTTTTGTTTCCGGAGTCAGGTAAATTAGAATTACGGCGAGATTCTCGCCAAAACGTGATAAAGGATCGTCCGGATCGGTTTGTTGTACTCCGATTTTTGTGGAATAACTGACCAATTCTTCCTTTGGAATTTTTTGAACGATATTTTCCATATACTTCGTTTTTTCTCTGGTTTGGAAAATTCTGGAAGTAGGAGAAAACTCGGCTTTGATCATGATGACCTCTATGTCTTCTTTCGGAAAGAGTATAAAGTCCATCTGAGACATGGCGCCGCAGGATCCGAAGACCAACAACAGTATGATTGCAAACGAAGACTTTTTGTGTTGGATGTTAAACGAAACGAATTTTGAAAAACTCGTTTCGATCGAATGGAAGATGGAATCCATTGTGAGTCGGAATCGACTTTTGATTTTCATCTGGTCGGGAGTTTTTGCAAAGGCCACGATTCTTGCTGGTAAGAATAAGAAAGATTCTATAAGACTTGCAGTAAGTGCAACGATCACCACTAAGGGAATTTCCCAGATAAATTTTCCCATGATACCAGTCATAAATAACATCGGAAGAAAAGCTGTTACCGTTGTGAGATAAGATCCGAAAATCGGAACAACCATCTCTACGGTTCCGCGTAATGATGCAGTGAAGGTATCGTTCTTTTCCGAGAGATATGTGTATATATTTTCCGAGATTACGATTGAGTTATCGACGAGCATTCCCAACGAGATTATTAAACCCATCATCGAAATCATGTTAAACGAAACGTCAAAAAGTGGAAGAACCGCAAACGTCATTAACATTGAGAACGGAAGAGAAAGAGAAGTGAGGGTCGCTGTTCTAAAATCCAAAAATAAGAATAAAATTCCGAAGACGATCGTAAATCCGATCAAAGCGTTGGAAGAAACCACGCTGAGGCGATTTTTCGTTCTTTTGGCTTCGTCGTTCAGTATGAAGGTTTTCATACCAGAGGGATAAGTTTTAGACAATTCTTGCAGTTTGGAATGAACGTTATCCGCAACCTCAATTGCGTCTGCTCTTTCCTTTTTGATTACCGAAAGAATTAATCCTTGTTTTCCGTTTGCGATTGCAAGAAATCTTGGATACTCGAAAGTATCTTCCACTTTCGCGATGTCTCCGAGTTTTACCGTCGAAAAAATCTCGTTGGTCCTAGCCGGAATTTTGCCGATTTCAGAGGGATTTTTGAATTCTCCGTCGATTCTTAAATCGAATGCGGTTTCCGAATCCACCGAACCTGCGGGGATGTTGATATTTCTGTTGCGAATTGTGCTGATGATATCGTTTAAATCTAAAGAATATTGCTTTAGTTTATTAGCGTTTACTAAAATATGCCATTCTCTATCTCTTTTTCCGAAAACGTCCACCCTTGCTACGCCTTGAATTTTTTCTATTTCCCGTTCTATAAATTCGGCGGTCGTATGGAGTTCGATTTCGTCCTTTCCTCCGAAAATCGAGAATTCAAGTATTGGAAACGATCCCGATTTACGTTCTGTCATTTTCGGTTTTTCGGTGACTTGGGCCGGAAATTCGGACATAGCATTGTCCACGGCTCTTCGGATTTCATTTAAAACTTTTTCGGGATCTTTTTCTTCCAAATTTACCCGGACGTCTATGTCCGAAACAGAGTTGCGAGAAAAAGAGCGAATTTCGTCGATTCCGTCAATTTCTTTGAGTTTTTCTTCTATGGGATAAGTAATTCTGAGTTCTACGTCCGCGGGAGAGGCTCCTGGAAATTTTGTGGAAATGACCATTTGTTTCATGTCCACGTTAGGGAATGCGTCTCTTCGTAAACCTAGAAGAGAAACGATTCCCGATACAAGGATAAAGACCATTCCCAAATACATGAACAGGCGGTTTCTGATAAAAGATTCTATAAGTGATCCCATATTCTTCTGATTAATTGGTCGGCTTTATAGTAGATTTGCCTTACTGTCAAATTGGAAAATCCCATAGAAAGAAATGGGATTTGGAAGACCGGAACTTTGCGGGAAAAAACTGGAGGTTTGTATCGGAACCTTATGTCATATAGAAGGTTACAACTCCAAAGAAAGGCGGATTCTCCTATAAAATTCAATCAGATTCAAAACCCATTTGTTTGTGATTCGAAAAATGTGGAAGTTCCCGTAAAATTCGAAGTATTTGCAGTTCTTACCTGGTTCAGAAATGTGGAAACTTCTTCTAAAAAGCACGATTATTACTCTTTGCGCTTACGGATACTATTCCTAATACTTTCTTATTTCATTTGACACCACTTAGAGGGAAGAATCTGATTTCAAGAGTGGAAAGAAACCGTTTAGCATTAGCAATTACATTCGTATTAGCCACTTTGTCCGTATTGATCGGACTTGTGAATATCTCTTTATCGACTACGACTTCGAAATATTCTCGAGTCACAGGAGGAACCTTTTTCCGTACGGCCCCGATTGGTGCGGCGCTGATCAAGGTCGAAGGCGAGATTCATTCAGGACATTCTACCTTTGAATCTACAGGGTCCGAAAGTATTCTTCAAAAGTTGAGAGATATAGAACAAAACCCGAATATTAAAGGAATCTTAATCGAAATAAACTCGCCTGGAGGAACCGTCGGTGCCTCGCAGGAAGTTTATAACGAGTTGATGCGACTACGAAAAACAAGGAAGATCGTAGTGTCCATGAAAGATATGGCCGCTTCCGGAGGATATTATATCGCTTCTTCGGCAGATAAAATTTTTGCTCTCTCCGGGACGATCACAGGATCGATAGGGGTAATTGCGATGGCTCCGAATATCAAAGGGCTTTTGGATCGTTATGGAGTGAAGGTGAGGACGTATAAGGAAGGAAAGTATAAGGATTCCTTATCTTTATTTCGAGACTCCACGCCGGAAGAAGACGAGATGATTCAGAAAATGCTTTCCGATACGTATAATGAATTCATTCAAGACGTTGCGAAAGGAAGAAACCAAACCGTGAAGTCGGTTCAAAACTTAGCGGAAGGAAGAATCTATTCCGGACAAGACGCGTTTAGAAATAAACTCGTGGACGAAATCGGCGGAAGAAAGGAAGCCTTGGAGGAATTGTCCAGGCTCTGTCAGTACGACGGAGAGATTCCTCTTTATGAAGAGGACGAGTCTCCGTTTGACAGATTGTTTATGATGTTAGGATCCAAGATGAATTCTTTTTCGAGCGAAAAAATTTTCTTCAGAGAATTTAAAAATTCACCCGTACTCGTAATTCTTCCTCAGGCTATCAGGTAGGGATCTCATTGAAAGATTTATTTAATTCTATACTAGGATTGTTAGAAGCCGCTATTTATGAGCCGATTCGATTGGAAACGGCACTCGCGAATCTTTCCGAAAAAAATTTGAATTTTTATTCTTGGATCGTATTAATTCCGAGTGCGTTGAGTATCTCCGTCGGTGCTACTTATCTTTCTCCTCCTTACACGGGTAATTCTATGGGAATGATCGGACTTGCGTTTTTTGCAAACCTATCCATGATTTCCATTCTTCCCATGATCTTAGGGGCTGTGATTGATTTTTACGCGCAGAGAAAACAGAGAACGGGTAACGTTCATTATTCTTACAATCTATGTCGTTTTGGAATGACGGTTTTTATTTTTTTTACTCCTATTTCCATTTTATTCCACGAGGTTGGCCTGACCGGAGGAATCGGTTATTTTTCGATTCTTCTTTTTTTGATCGGTTATTATGTTGCGGTTGTTTCAAAAGGGATTCAGTTTATTTATGATTTAAAAATTTCGGATGCGGTCCGTTTTTCTTTAACTGCCGTTTTGATTTCGGGTATTTTCCCTTTCGTATTCTATTTTTATATTTCCGGTTCCATTCTTCATTTGGTCTTATGAATATTTTAATTACAAACGACGATGGAATTGCTTCTTCAGGGATCAAAGCTTTGGAGGCTATCCTTCAGAAGGAACACGATACGTTCCTAATCGCTCCTTTGAGAGAAAGATCTGCAACTTCTATGGCATTGTCGATTTACGATTCGATGAGAGTGGAACGAATCAATGACAATCATTATATCGTGGACGGATATCCTGCGGATTGTGTGAACATAGGTTTACACGGAGATATTTTTCCGAAGATAGATTTTGTATTATCCGGAATCAATCGAGGTGTGAATATGGGCCACGATATTCATTACTCGGGAACGGTCGGAGCGGCGAGACATGGAGCGGTTCACAGCCGACTTTCTTTGGCTGTGAGTTCCGGAAATGTTACTAAAGATTACGATTATATTCGAGAAGCTGAATTCGTTCGAGATTTTATCAATGAGTATTCCTCTCTTTTAAAGGTAGGAATCGTCTACAACATGAATATTCCGTTCGACTTCGTCTCTTCGATGGAAAATCTTAGGATTACCAGACTTGGAAAGCGTACATACGAGGACACTTATTCTAAGAAGAATATCATCGGAGGTATTGCCGATTTTTATCTCGGTGGTTCCGAATTGGGACATGCCACGGAAGAAGGGACTGACTTTACCGCTTTTTTCTCCGGAAAAATTTCCTTAACTCCTTTGTCTCTCGATCAAACGGATCTTTCGCTTGTACACGAACTTTCGAATACTTTAAGCAAGAGTTTGTCTTAGAACCTCAAAAAAACCGGAGTGGATTCTCAAAGTTAAAAGAGTGGAAATCTATTTTAAGAAAGGGTAGTCCTTCAGGGGAAAAGTTGAAAGATTTTTGATTCGGAGTCTTTTTCAAAACTTTAGAATCCTACGTTGTATTATAAACTTATCGGATGATTGTAGCTGATTTCTCCCATGGATTCTAAGATCAATTTTTGGATAAATTATAAGAATGTCGGATAAAAGCAAAAAATCTAAAAGGAGGATTCTTCAGGAAATTGATAAGGGGAATTTTCTTTTTGCTCTTACACTGATTGATCGTGAAATTTCCTCCGGTATTGAAGATCCGGAATTATATTATAATTTTGCTATATGTTGTACTAGGACCAATAATCATAAGAAATGTATTTCCATTTTGGAGGAACTTCTTGAAAAATTTCCCAGATTCGGTGAGCGGGAAAATTCAATTCTTATGATTGTGTATGCTTTGATTCAAAATAAAGAATATACTAAAGCATTGGAAAAATGTGAGGAACGCCTCAAGATTCAAGTGGACGATTTGAAAATTCTTTCCATGAAGGCTTTTGCTCTGGAAAAGTCCGGTCGTATAGAAGACGCAATCGATATTCATAAAAGGATTCTTAAATTACATCCCGATTATAAGAACAGTTTAAATTCTCTCGGTTATCTGCTTTTGAATCAAAGAGATCCGAGTCCAGAAGAATGGAAATTGGCCGCTGATTGTTTAAAATCAGTTCTTAAAGGAGAACCTGAAAATCCCGCATATTTGGATTCATTCGGCGTGCTTCTCTACAAAAGTGGTAAAAAAGAAGAAGCGATTTTGGCTTTTAAAAAAGCCCTTTTGAAAGCTCCTACACATCCTGAGATCTTACGGCATATTGAAAAAGTGGAAGACTCTACTTGACAGTGAGACCGTTTTTAAAAACATGGAGTCGAAAACGGGATGTAGCGCAGGGGTAGCGCATCTGCCTTGGGAGCAGAGGGTCGTAGGTTCAAATCCTATCATCCCGATTTTAATCCTCAAGACTCGGTAGCTCAGTTGGATAGAGCAACTGCCTTCTAAGCAGTGGGTCGGGGGTTCGAATCCCTCTCGGGTCACCAGGATAAAACAGAGACGGAGAACGTAGCTCAGTTGGTAGAGCTCCAGTTTGTGGTACTGGCCGTCGCGGGTTCGATTCCCGTCGTTCTCCCCAGTGTTTGTGGGAACTCCGGTCGCTTTTTACGAAATTGTGTGGGTTAGTCCTCGCTCAGCCATATATCTTCCAAGCAAAATCCTTTTTTTTCATTTAGATGGTTCTGGTTTTCTGTGATCCAGGTTCCATTAACCATCCAAATAAACATTTTCTGCGGGAACTTAAAACTTATTTCTGGTTGATAATAGGGTTCTAATGGGATTTTAAAATGTTTAGATTTTGAAAAGTTCAAAACTTTTTCGCCTAAAATTCTATCCTTGGGCATTCTAAGCTCTTTGTCCATATCGATGGATTCTCTCAGAATCAAATCGAGTTTTAATTTTTCTAAAGTTTGTTTGCAACCTACAACATGAAGGGTTTTCCATTTTGAGATTTCAGGTTTATTTTCTTTAAGATGATGTGTTTGTCTTAATTCTAATAAGAAATCTTCCATTCTATTTGAATGGCGAAGTTTCGTCCATGTTGTATAAGGATTTCGATCCAAAAGATAACTGATCCTTGAGTCTTTGTTGGAAAGATAGGAATTTGTAAAATCGAAAGATAAAAATGGAGGCTGGATCATAAATGCTTCGATTTTATCTTTTGTAGTATTGAAAAGGTAAAGATTTCCGATTATGATTGCGATTGGGAAAATTGGGATTAAAATCTTCGAGAGTAGACTTTTGGGAATCATAGAATCAAAAATGTGAGAACTCGCACTTTGGGACAATCAGGATTCTGGTTTTTTGAATCTTTCAAACAAAAATAAAAAGGTGATAAATGATGAATATAGGAATTGCGGGTGGGACCGGGTTGATAGGAAGAACTCTTGCGCTTCGATTGCTTAAGGCGGGGCATTTTGTAAGAATTTTTAGCCGGTCTTCTGATATTCCTGTATTTTTCCGAGATAGGAAAAATTTGGAAATTGTGGGGGGAGATTATCCAAAACCGGAGCATCTGGAAGGGTTAGATGGCATTGTAAATCTTGCCGGAGCTCCTATTGTAGGAGTTAGGTGGACTGAGAAAGTGAAAGAGGAAATTCGTTCTTCCAGAGTGAATTATACTGAAAATTTGGTTTCTTCTATTTCTAGAATTGCGGGAACTCCGCCAAAAGTTTTCATCCAAGGATCTGCTATCGGATATTACGGTTTTTTTGAAAGTGGTACGGTGAATTTCTCAGAAGATTCCGCTCCTGGTACGGATTACCTCGCATCGTTATGCGTTGATTGGGAAACTGCTTCCGAGCCACTTTCAAAACTTGGGATAAGGTTAGTCCGAATTAGAATCGGCGTTGTTTTAAGTCTTTACGGAGGAGCTCTCAAAAGTATGCTTTTTCCTTTTCGATTGGGTTTGGGAGGACCGATAGGTTCCGGAAGGCAAGTCTTTAGTTGGATCCATATCGAAGATATGGTAGGTGCAATTGTTTATTTATTAGAAAATTCTAATCTTTCAGGAGCATTCAATTTAGTAGCTCCAAATCCGATAAGTAACGAGATCTTTTCGAAAACACTTGCACATACACTGAAACGTCCCGCATTTTTTAGAGTTCCGGCGACAATTTTAAAAGTCCTTTATCAAGACGGCGCGGACGCAATCTTAAAAGGCCAGAAAGTGATACCGGAAAGATTACAAAAATCCGGATTTTCTTTTTTATACCCAAGGCTTGACACTGCATTGCAGAACCTCTTGATCTCAAGTTCGTAATTTTCTAAAATTTAGAGCTTGTTCCAAATATCTCTAGAGTGTTCTCGGTAAGTTTCTAAAAAATACAGAGTTCCATTGTATTGGCGTTATGTACTGCTTTTTCCTGTCGTTTAAAAAATTACCGGAGTTCCTATTCGGAAGCTTTTTGGATAGGACTCTTGCTGAAATTTAAAATTGATCGGTAAGATCTGATTTTTTCGTATCAAAATGTTGTAACACAACGAACTTTGAGTGCCTGGAGTTTGTCATTTAGATCCATACGTAAGGAACCGGTCACGAAAGAGATAACGACTGCGAAAAAAGTATTGTTTTCATAGGTTGTCGATGTCCAATAGCTAGAGTTTGGAGTATTTGGGAAGGAAACAGCGTTGGTAGCAGGGTTGTTATTATTGAAATCGACGATGCTCAAAAGTTCGTTGGCGTTCGGTAATCTCCAGTTTGTCCTTCCTGCTAAATTTAAAACATTGCACGCATTTAGAGCCGCATTCCAATCCAAATCCAAAGATGCACCCGGACATCCTACGCCGCCCTGTCCTTCCGAACATTGAGACCAAAGAAGTCCCGTATTTTGGTCGGTGACAGTCCCGTTTCCATTATCAACAAAGGAGAACGCTGGAATCGGATTTCCAGAAACGCAGCGAAGATTGATGGTATTTCCTTGTGGCTCATTTGAAATCCCCAAAAGCGCGGCCGAAAAGTTGATCGCCCAATTGGAACCGGGTGTTGTAGTGTCGGCCGTATTTGTCATATATTTGGTTCCTGAAAATGTATTTGGAAACGAGGTGTTGTTTATATGCGGATTGTTCGAATAATGAATCAGAGAGGCTAATTCTTTGACTGTAGGGATTCTCCAATTCGTTTTTCTCGCATATCCTTGACCGTTGTTGAGTCCGTTTAAGGTTGTACAACTTCCTGCTAATCCGGCGTTTGCGTCGGTCCAATTAATCATGGTTGCTCCCCCGGAGCAATTCGAGCCGGTTTGACCCTGAGCACAAGTTTTCCAAGTAAGCCCGTGTAGAGTATCTAATGTAGTATAATCCGAAGTAAATTCACAGTGTGGGGTTGGAGCGGAAAAAGTGCGTGCGTTTGGAGTATTGCTAAATTCTCCATCACTACCGGTTCCCGGACATGCAACGACAGTTCCCACATTATCCCAGCAAATTGTCTGCCCCGTATCAAAAACGGCACCTGGAGTAAAATTTGTAGGTCCGTTCTGACATTGAGAAGTATTCGCCGAATTGTTTGTTTGTTCTTGTTCAGTATTAGAATTTAATTTTTGCAAATATTGGAGTATAACATAAGGAGGGTCCGGTTTGTTTGGAAGTTTTGCACAAAAAAAGAGAGAAAGAATAAAAAAAGATATGATATATCTACGCATTTGATTTGTACTTTACCCTCGGTATTTTTAATTCCTAACAAAAAGAAGTTCGCCAAAAGAGTTCATTTTATCACATGAACGATTTATTTAAAGACCTAATTCCAGGTTTTATAAAAAATACGAACCAGAATGGTATGTTATTCTTAAATTGAGTTTTTATAAAGTTAAATTTAAAACTAGAACGGTCAAATTATATTATGAATGTATTTTTTGAGAATCATTCCAACAGATTTTTTCAAAAGTTATTTTACATTAATGATTTAGAGTTTGTACAAAGATTTAAATGTGGAAACTACTACAGAAATTGAACAAAAATAAAATTTGTTCAAAGGTCATAAAATTCCCAAAGAGACGTAATTTATTAGAGTTCCCATGTTTTGTTACGAACTGACTGAATGATTTACAAACTGAATTCGTTTCGGTTTTGGATAGGCTTTTGGTATTTTCATATTTAATTTTGGCAGATGTTATTTGGTTTTAAGTGAGTTTGACAGGTACTTTTCTAGTTTTTGCAAGTAAGATGTGGGAATTTCCATATTTCAATAGCATTACCGTTACATATTCTTCTGATCTTTAGCGTTCAAAGTAATAGAGAGTTTTCACACTTTAGATCTCCTTTTATGTCTTTTTACGGTTTTAGACGATTTTTTCGCAATAAAGCTTCCTCGTAGTTAGGAAAGTGCTAACAGCTTTCATTTCGCGGGAATTCCTGCACTTGAGAGAATCTCTGATTTTTTATCTCATAACTCACTTTATTCTAAATAAAGTGAGTTTTTTAGAATATAATCCAAGATTTTTTTTGGAATTCGGTTCGGAATTGTGGATCGAAAGAACGATTGCCTTAAATCCGTGGAACTCACTGGAATTAAAGGGTTTTTCAAAAATTGAAATTGAGGGAAAAGTTTTGAATTTTGAGGAACTACTTCCGAGAATCTTCGAAAGACGAAAACTTTTCGAACTTCATCCAAAATTTTTTTATAATTCCTCCATTCGTGAAAATTAGAATAATTATCCTCTCCGATTAAAAGAACAAACTCTCGATTCGGATAGAGAATTTTGAGTTTTTGAATCGTTTCAATCGTATAACTCGGACCCGGATGATTCAATTCCAGATCCAAAATTCGAATCGGTTCCGAAAACTCGGAGACAAATAAATTCAACATTTCTAATATGTTTTCGGGAGAAGAAAACTTTTCTCCTTTGAGAGGGTTTTGTCGGTTTGGAATCAGAAAAACTTCCTCACAGTCCGGGACTTCCTGAAAAAAAGACTTTAAAATTCCTGAATGTCCTTCGTGAGGAGGATCGAAACTACCTCCGAAAATTCCCGTAAGGACTTTGGTCATGGGTTAATTTCGGATTTGTCCGTTTCCGGTTACATAAGTAGTTGTGGTCGTGAGGTGGATCAAACCCATAGGACCACGGACGTGTAACTTGCCGGTGGAAATTCCCACTTCGGCGCCGAGACCGAATTCTGCGCCGTCGTGAAAACGGGTGGAGCAATTGACAAATAAAGCGGCGGAATCTAAGGAATTGGTGAAAATTTTAGCCGTGTTTAAATCTTCTGTGATGATGGCTTCTGTATGACCTGAAGAAGTTCTTTCGATAAAGGCTAACGCTTCTTCCAAACTGGAAACCGTTTTTACCGAAAGACGAAGATCCAAAAATTCTTCCTGGTAGTCTTCTTCTTTAGCCGGCTTTCCTTTCGGATATAGAGAGAGCGCGGAAGGATCAAGTAATAGTTCCACACCTTCTTTGGCTAGGGCTTCTAATAGTTCTTTCCGAAATGGATAACCGTTGTGAAGTATTAAATTTTCCGTAGCGTTGCATACTCCTGGTCTTTGCGCCTTGGAGTTGATTACGATTGGAATCACTTTTGCAGGATCAGCATCTTGATCAATATAGAGATTACAAACACCTTTATCATGTTTGACGACTGGAATCATAGAATGCTCTGAGACAAATTTGATCAAACCTTCTCCGCCTCTTGGAACTACTATGTCGATCAAAGAAGTTTGTTGAAGGAAAGGAAGCATAAAGGAGCGATCCGTTTTGTCTACGAAAGTGATCGTGCTTGTATCGATTCCTTCTTTATTTAGAATTTCATGAAATAGTTTTATTAAAATCTTGTTGGAATGAAACGCTTCGCTTCCCCCTCTGAGAATACATGCGTTTCCCGATTTGAAAGAAAGGGCACCTACGTCGATCGTTACGTTTGGACGAGATTCGTAGATGACCATCACGACTCCGAGAGGAACTCTTTTGGTCACAAGTTCGAGACCATTTGGAAGGGTCAAACCTCTCGTAACTTCTCCGACGGGGTCTGGAAATGAAACGATTTCTCGAACTGCGGAAGCCATGGAAGCAATTCGTTTATCATTTAATAAAAGACGGTCCATCAAAGCGGAAGAGAGATTCTTTTCTTTGCCGTTCTTTAGGTCGGATTCGTTTGCGGAAAGGATTTCCGATTTACGTTTTTCTAATAGGTCTGCAAGTCCCAAAAGAACCTTATTTTTTTGGGATGAAGGGAATGATTTTAAAGTTCTGGAAGCTTTTTTGGCTTGATAAGAAAGTTCTTTAACGTACTCGATTTCTTTCATAGATGATTTTCCCCGTTGCCGTTTCGATTTTTGCGAATGATTTCTTTCACATCTTCCTCAGAAAAAACTCGGTTTCCGGAAGGCGCAATCAAAGTTCCAGCCGAGTTTTTTTCCAAAAATTCTCGGATCGCGTGCATTTTCTTGCCGTTTAAAATTGCGGTCGGTATTCCTGCTTCTGATAATAAACTGGCTGATTTAAGTTTGGTGAACATTCCACCGGTTCCGGGGCCGCTCGGGCCGCCCGCGAGCTTCAGATCGTCTTTGGAAATTCTTTCCAAAAAAGGGACTACTTTCTCTTCTTTAAGAAAGCCCTCCACTCCGGTTAAAATGAGAAGTAAATCCGCACCTACAATCAAACTTACAAGTGCGGAAAGCATATCGTTGTCTCCAAACTTCACTTCTTCGGTTGCGACCGAGTCGTTCTCGTTGACAATAGGAAGTATTCCCCATTCCAAAAGTTGAGTGAACGTGTTCTTTAGATTTTTATAACCTTCTTTGGATTCAAGATCCAGAACGCCAAAAAGAATCTGGGCTATGTTCAAGTTCGCCTTGGAAAAAAAACTGTCGTAAAGATTGATGAGTCTGTTCTGCCCCATGGCGGCTAACGCTTGTCTTTCGAAGAGGGAATCTCTAAAAGAGACGGAAGAGGGGAGTTCATTTAACAAAAGTTTTCCTCTTGCGATCGCACCCGAGGAAACTAGGATCACTTTTTTATCGAGATCTCTGAGATGACGAATGTCGCTTACCAATTGAAATAGAAAATCGTTCACTTCCGATTCGGGACCGGACAGCCTCGCGGAACCTACTTTGATGACGATTGTCTCTGCACTGTGGATTTTTTCTGACAGTGAATTTCGTTCCATATTCGTTCTGTTGTATCCTGTAAGTCGATTCTAGTTGGAAAAGTTTTTTTGAATCTACTTTTACGAAGCTTGTTTCTGCACCGCAAGTGTCTGTCCCAAAAATTTAAAAAAATCGACGACAAACATTTGACAGTTCGTAACAATATGCAAGAAAGTATTACGCCTCTTTGGCAGAGCCTTAAGCATCCGTTACGGTTTTTCGCATTTTAAGGCCTTGGAAACAACCTCCAAAGAAAAAAATGTTCTAAAACTGAGGATTTCATTCTTTAACTTCCTTCGAGTTTCCGAAAGAATCTAAAATATCGGATTCGTTTGAAGAGACCGATTTTAATTCTTTGGTTGATTTTAGGACCTTTTCGATTTCATCCTTAAAAAAAGTCTCGTCCATCGCTTCCAAGAGTTTTTCTAGATCTATCTCTTTATCCGCGGAGATGGCGATCACTTTGCCAAGATGAGTAATTTTGGAAATTATATCCTTCGTAAATTCGGGATCATCCCAAATATCAATCTTATTTAGTACAATAAGATAAGGTCGATTGAGTAATTCCTGGTTGTATGTGAAAAGCTCGTTTCGAAGCATTTTCAAATCTTCCTCAATATCCAGAGAAGAAGCGTCGAAAAGATATAGAATTCCTTTGACTCGTTCTATGTGGCGTAGAAAAGAAAGACCGAGTCCGATTCCCATACTAGCGCCTTCGATAATACCGGGGATGTCCGCGATCGTAAAACGAAAGATATCGCCTCTTCGTTTAACAACGCCGAGATTCGGAGAAAGGGTCGTGAACGCATAACCCGCTATTT
>NZ_CP024871.1:3117500-3125000 GCF_000306675.2 Leptospira mayottensis 200901116 | reverse complement strand
ATTGTGTCGTTGTATTTTTGCACGGCTTAAATGTGGCGATTTATAGCTACAGTGATTCTGTTTTCGTTCTTTTCTTCTTTGATATTGGTTTTATATCTCGGCCTACTACTTCGTTTTCTTCCTGAATCGTATTGTAGCTGTAGTTGGAGAAGGCTAAAGACGCCATGTCAGTGTAACGACTAAAAAAAACAGTTTGAGATGAATTTTCGTTTTCAAGAAATTACTTTTTCCTATAGTGATAGATTTTTTTACACTTAGACACAGGATTTTACTTTTCAAAATGGAAAGTTTTCTTCTATATCCGTAAAATCGTTTCCATCCGTTTCGAGGACTGTGGAATTTTTTTCGGATCTTTTTTCGAGATTCGGTTCTGAAAGACTTAGAGAAAGATAATTCTTTCCGGTTGCGGATTTGCGAATCCATCCCGCAAGTCGATACGTTTTTCCTTCTAAGAACACCTTACCCGTATAATCCGGTTGAGTTTCCTTTTCCTTGGTTGCGTTGTTGAAAAGACATCCTTTCTTTTCTTTGAGTGTGTATTCGGCCATTTTTGTTTCCTCCTTTTCTTTGTTCTTGCAAATGTTTCTTGAACTTGAGTCTAAATTCGGTCCTCAGTAAAATCCTGATTGGACTCAAGTATTACTTTTTTGTTTTATGCGGCTTCGGATTTACTACGTAGCGCTTCTTTTTCCAAGACTCTTTTACGGATTTCTTCGATCAGTTTGTCTGCGAGAATTTCCGCGATGGCTTCGATTTTTTTGTCCATCGATTTTGAAGTTGTGTTTTGCATGTTGTTTACCTCTTAATTTGAATTTTAGGATACGGGTTACCCACGACAAAAAAGAGGTGAATGGCACTTTTTTGGGAGACTTTGAACCATTTTTTTTTACATTCCTCCCGGGATTGTATGAATTTCTATGACTTCGACCCTACAGCGGCGGAAGTTCTTCCCATTTAATTTGAAATTGTAGTAGTTCCTACATTTTAGAGTTTCTAACTGTGGGAGAATTTTTCCCTCAAAATGAATTTGTATAGGAACTACTGCAGATTTCTTTTTCAAGAGGTTCTGGATTTACTTTCTCGCAGCGATTTCATGTGGGAACTCCTATGGAAAAGGATGTCTTTACAAATAAGATTTAAAAACGAAATATTATAAAATCCCAATTTTTAGGATAACTTTGATTCTTTTCCAATTATAGGATCGATCTTTCAATTGACAACTTAAGGTTATTGTAATGGAAATTCGAGTTTTAGGATAAATTTTGAAACGATTTGCCAAAATTCATTTTAAGATTGAACGATCAGATTTTTGAATCTACATGTTCTACTCCGCGGTTTGAATAGCTAAAAGCTTATCCAAATGCCTTAAGAGAAATTAGTATAATCATTCGGCAAGTTTATAACGAAATGCAATAGTTCCCACAGATTACGTTTTATTGAGTAGTTTGTAATTTTGAACAGACTTTTGGTTATTTAATTCTTATCGTAGTTCCCGCATTTCAAGTTTAAGGCAGGTTCTTGGCCGGAAAATGATTTCGTTTTAGGATAGACTCGAATCGGATAATTTTTTATTTTATAAAAGCATTTTTAAGAAAATCATAATAATTGAATTAACTAGTAATCAATTCTTGCGAAACGTTTTGTTCTACCCGAAAATTTCGGACGAGAGAATTGAGGATTCCAGCGAGCTGTTTTAAAAAATCGCCCGTTGCTGTTAACTCTTCCGATTGTGCCGAAATTTCGTGAAATGCTTCATTGATAAGATCCACCGATTTGTAAAGATTTCCGATTTCAGAAAATCGTCCTTCTATGTCTGTTGTAATAATCTCGCTCTGATTTGTGATTGAGATATTCAAACGGTTCAGATTTTCAATCAGATGGGAATAGTGGGAACTGTTTTCACGTATCGTTATGTGAGTCATTGCAAGAGATCTAAATTCTTCCGTTAAGTTTTTGAAAAATTCCACGGTGGTATGAACGGTGTTTTTTCCGCGTGAAACTGTGGATTGAATTTCTCCTAGGATTTCCGAAGCCTTTTTAGTACTTTCTTGTGTGTTCGATGCAAGTTTATTGATCTCTTCCGCGACCACGCCAAATCCTTTACCGGCGACTCCGGAACGGGCGGCTTCAATGGATGCGTTGATGGAAAGTATTCCTAACTTTGCCGATATGTCGTTGAGAAGTTTTACGAGGTTTTCCACTTTTTTGGCGGAGAAACCGATGTCGTTGATATCGGTTTCAAGGTGATTGAGTTCTTTTCTGCTCGATTCAATTGTTCTGACCGATTCTTCGGATTTTTCGGAACTGTCTTTCAAGTTGGAATTGAACTTTTGAAATCCGACTACGAGTTCGCTTAACAATTTCTTAGCATTCATTTCAATTTCTTTCTGTTGAGTGACGGAGGATGATATTCTTTGGAACGATTCTCTGAAAGAATCAAATATGGAGGTGACTTCTTCAAGGTTTGTGGCCTGTTCCTGAATTCCGTGGCTCATTTTTCCCCACGCGGTCGAGATTTCGAATGCGGAGTTTTCAAGTTCGTTCGACTTTTCTTTGATCGTGTAGATCATTTGTCCTAAGTTGGCGAGGTAACGATTCATCAAAAATGCAATCGCTCCCGCTTCCGTCCCTGAATCTACATGAATCTTGCGGGTCAAATCCCCGCCTCCTTTAGCAAGATCTTTGAGAGAATGGATGAGATCGATCCAACTGGAACCGGCTCCATGTTCGGTGACATTGAGTCCTTTTTCTTCGAACTCTTCGTTGACCCGGATTCCGATCGAAATTTTCAAAAGTAAAAATAAGATCAACCCCAATCCAAATGCCCAAAAAGAGCAGGCTACAACTCCGATGAGTTGAGAAAGTATTTGAATATCTTGATTTTCTGATAGAGCTGGTAGTAAAAGAGTGCCTAAAATTCCACAGACTCCGTGGACCGGAAACGCTCCTACAACGTCGTCCAGTTTTAGAATTTTTTCCAATATCCAGGATGTAATAACGACTGAAACCCCGGCTACGGAGCCAATCGCTAGAGAGGCATGAGGTTGCAGGGTGTGGCAGCCCGCGGTTACTGCTACCAAACCGCCTAAAACTCCATTCATACAATCTTCCACTGAAGCAACTCTGTAAAAAATCCAAGAAAGTGTTATTGCAAGGATTCCTCCGGCACTTCCGGAAAGGCTCGTATTCAAAATGATCAATGGAACTCCATCTGTAAAAGAAAGAGTACTTCCTCCGTTAAATCCGAACCAACCAAACCAAAGGATAAAAACACCCAAAACCGAAAAGGTAAGATTATGTCCGTGGATTTTTCTTGGAGTTCCGTCTTCTTTGAATTTGTCTTTTCTTGGCCCTAACACAATTACACCTGCCAACGCGATCCAACCACCTAACGAGTGTACTACGGTAGAACCGGCAAAGTCTACAAATCCAGTTTTGGCTATCCAACCTCCGCCCCAAGTCCAATGACCAAAAACCGGATAGATAAATATCGAAACTACGATCGACACGACTAAGTATGCAGAAAATTTAATACGTTCGGCCACAGCACCGGAAACGATGGTGGCCGCTGTCCCCATAAACGCGACTTGAAACAGAAAAAACGAAAAATCTTTACCGGTTTTTAAACCGTTCAAAAAGAAATGATTTGTGCCGATCCAACCTTCGTATGAAAATCCGAACATCAAAGCAAAACCCACGCAGAAGAACGCGATTGTTCCGACGATATAATCCATAAGATTTTTCACTGCGACGTTGATCGTGTTTTTCAATCTGGAAAGACCGGTTTCCAACATTAAAAAACCTGCCTGCATGAAAAAAACTAATGCGGCGCAGAGGATGAGCCAAATTGGGTCGACGGTTTTGGATAACTCCAGAGCGGGAGATTCGGAAAATAGAGGAGGATTGATTCCTAAAAAAAGAATCAAAATGATTCTGCTTATAATTCTATATCTTTTTAGGTTTTTCATATAAGGTTTCCAAATGTATTTATTCTTTCCTTCGAGGATTGATAGTTTCTTTTCAAAAACAAGAGAGATCTGTTTATTCTCGTAAAAGGTGATTCTGTCCTACTTTTCTTTGATCGTATTCGGAAGTTCTAAATCATAGTCGGCTGTACAACCTTTCGAAAATTGGTGAGAATCGTCGAGTTCTTTGATTATAAATTTAGAGTTTGTCCCAAAACCTGAAAAAATATCTCTAAACGTCCGGTAAATTTCTAAAAAATATGGGAGTTCCCACAGATTACGTCGTATTAAAAGTTTTTCCCGTCGTTTAAAATTGTAACAGTTCTTACTATTCTAAGGGTAAGTTTTTGTTCCAATACCTTAGAACAAAAGAATTTTTATTCTATGGATTTGGATCGGACTATTTGTAAATTTTCTATAAACTTTTATGGTAGGTTTTGATTAGATAATTGTAAAATGCAAATATCGTTCGAAAAGCATAAGATACTGCGATTTAAAATGAAACTTGATAGAGACATCGATAAAACGGCAAATTCTTTATGGCTGAAAATAAGTGAACAGAAGAATCCAATCATCACTCTGTCTTTCGAACCAGTTTTCCTCCGGATAAAAAGTTCCGCCGACCTGATCCAGAATTTCTTTCATATAAGGCTCGCCCGGATCGAAATCCTTACCGTCCAGATAAACCGAACCTCCCCATTTTTTCTTAGCCTGGGTATGAGAATAAATTCCCCGTAAGGATTCCACACGTTCGTTGGTGAGAGGAATCCTATACTTTTCGGAGAGTTCTTTAACAAGACGAGCGACCGCTTTGGTCTGTTCTCGGTTTGCTAAAAGCGTTTCCGTATCTTTCCCGACGATTTCCACTTGAAAACAGTTCGAATTTGTTCCTGCGGCTGCAGCGGCAACATCCAAGATGGAATCAAGAAGTTGATAAACTTTTCCGTCTTTATCCGCAAGGAACGTTGCTGACAAATTCCGTTTTTCTAATATTTCTAAAGTTTTTTGGTAATCTGGAATCGCGGTGTAATGTAACACAACACAATCGGGACGAATTGATCCCCGATAATTGTAGCGAAGTCTTCTTTCTTCAGGGGCCCTTCCGTCGGAAGTTTTTTCGATCGAGTTTAATTCGACGATCGAAGCGGGGGTTATACCGCGGCCTCGATTGTATGTCGGGACAATTTTTTTACCGGATGAGTCCACGAATTTTTCCTTACGAATCACCCAATCGGAAGCGAATCGATCTTTCCATTCCGTTTCGGGAAAAAATTTGCCCTGGAGTTTGGAAAAAACGGCGGAAAGAACTTTTTCGCTTCCACATTCTCCCGTATCCAAAAAATGACCGAATTTTTTCTTACTCTGAGTATGGGTAAAAACTCCATTTCCGGCGGTTATATCATAGTTATTAAGAGAAATTGAATGTTCTTTGGAGAGTTTTTGAATCAAATCGGCGAGAGCTTTCAATTGGATCTCGTTTTTTAGAATGGAATCGTTTATTCCTTCCCAGGAAACGTGAATCGTAGTTTTGTCCATTCCGGGTGAGGCTCTATAAATGATTTTAGAAGGCTCTTCCACGCCATATACGCTTCCGTTTTCGAGAACGATAAAATGAACCATCCATCCGGAGGATTTGCTTCTGTCCAAGTAATCTTCCGCTTTTAAACCAGAAGTGGAATGTAAAAGAATCGATTTTACTTGAAAGGCCCCACGCCTTTTACCGATTGTATCGAGGGATTTTTTACCAATTCCTAGAGTCAAAAAAGGAAAGATACGATCCTGCTCTTGAGAAAAAGCGGAGGATTCTTTTGTTTGAGAAAAACAACTTAAGATAAAAACGAGAAAGAGAAATGTGGTAAATGCGGAAATTTTCATACTCTGGAAACCTTGTCTCTAAGACGAATAAGATCTTCTCTTAATTTTTCAAGGGTTCGGGAAAGTTTTCTATGACGATTAATGAGATCTGAATATTCGGAAATTCTAAAATTTCTTCCGTTCTTTCTTTTGTCCTCAACTTCTTCGGGAATCAAGGGGATATCATTGAATATCTCCTCCGATAAATCGAATTCTTGTATAAGTTTTTGGTACTGGGTAGAACACGCCGAGGAAAATTCGGGAGAGAAATTCGTTTTAGAGGATTCGATCTGTTTTCCAAGCGTGTCCTTAGCTGATTTTAAGAATAAAAAAAGAGACTGATTATCTCGGACTACTTCGTTTAGGGATGCCTGTAGATGTATTTCCGTTTTACTTTTGGAGTGAAGAACTCCTCTCCTCGCCTTCAGATAAATCAGATAAATCAAGACGATTGATATGATAAAGATGAAAGAAAATAAGAAGAAGGTTCTTTTTTCGTAGATCCATTCCAAGGTTTCCCATTGGAACAGATCAGGAGCATATGCGGCGAAAGCCGAGCCGATCAAAATGAGAAAGATAGAAAAATAAAAAAAGACTCGAGTTGCCATTCGATTTCATGACATATTCCCAAGGCATGTTTGTCAAGGAAGCTTCTTCACGAAAGAAAACTCTAGGCGAAATTTAAGATCATCCAGGATTTTTCCGATATACAAATAAATGGAAGAACCTACTCCAAAACCACTTTCTAAGTCCAAGATAGTAAATTTCGGGCTTTATAAAATCAAAAAAACTCTTAGAGAAGAGGGCTTTGAAGTAGTGGAAAAACCGGACGGAAATATTTCACTCGTAATCCGCGTAGGTAAGGAAAGGGAACGATAATAATTAGAGTGTTGGAAATTAATTCTTCATCTGTTTCTATTTTCCGGAAACGGTCGATTGAAGCCATTTTATGAATCGTCACTATGGAATTTTTCGGCAACTCTATTCAATTCGCCGTTTTTTTCATGTTTCTCGATCGATTAAATTCTAAAATTACCCTATAATTTGAATCCGTTTTTCAACGACCGTTGGGTGACTTACGGTTCTTTTGAAGCGAGTTTTGGATATCGGCGAAAAAACCAATGCTTATTTGGAATTGTTTTTACAGTCAGTATGATTTATGAAAATGGTTTTAAATATTAAAAAAATATAAAGTTAGAAAGTGTTTCATATATATTTCTAATGTGACGAATATAAGTTCATGAGTGATGATTTTGATTTGTATGATCGGGTTGGTGAATGGACTGAGCTAAAATTAGAAATAGTCAAAAAATACGCGGAAAGCTTTCAAGGTGCTTTGAAAAATTCAAATTTTAAAACCATTTATATTGATGGATTTTGTAATTCCGGGGAGGCAATTTCGAAGAAAACTTCAGAGAAAATCGATGGTAGTGCTTTGAGAGCTCTAAAAGTTACACCGCCGTTTCATGAATATCATTTTGTGGACCTTGAGGAAAAACGAGTTCATCATTTACAGAGCCTTGTGAGTTCTGAAGTTAATGCACATTTTCATATTGGAAACTCTAATGAAGTTCTTCCGTTAAAAGTATTTCCAAAATTTCATTATGATAGGTATGAAAGAATATTTTGTCTTTTGGATCCTTATAAACTAACTTTGGATTGGGATGTCGTGAGAGCCGCC
>NZ_CP024871.1:3060000-3105000 GCF_000306675.2 Leptospira mayottensis 200901116 | reverse complement strand
TCTACATATACACTGCCTGGAAATGATCGAAAAAAGACATCGACTTGATTGATCCACGAGCCGTAAGTCGACGTGAAATGAAGTATCAGTTCTTGTGTCGAGCATCCGTTCTTTTACTCGTTGCGCTTTGTGGGTTGAAAGATTATCAAGAATAATATGAATCTCATAATCCGCGGTTTACCCGCCCGTCTGTGAAACAAATCGAAATTTTCAGGTAAGTTTCTAACTCAAAGGAACGATTTCCGATTCTTGCAGATATTCTATTTCGGGTGATTGACCATTAGAACTTTTGAATTCGTTTTGTCGTGAACGGTCGTAATGGGTTTTTCTTTTAAAATTTCGGGTCGGACCTTTGTAAAATCCGGAAACAGACAAATATAAGTCGATTCCGATTGAAATGACTTTTGTATTTCTACTTTTCGATAGATAGATTCAAAAAATGGAATATATTTGAGAAAATCAAAAGTGGTGCTCGGATTTATATTTTAAAAAAAGAGAAATTGCTACCGAACCTAAGTAGTAGGAATTCGGTATGGAGCTTGTCGGGATCGAACCGACGACCTTCTGAATGCAAATCAGATGCTCTCCCAGCTGAGCTAAAGCCCCTTGTCAATACCGGATTGGGCCTGATGTGATTTGAACACATGACCCCACGCTTATCAAGCGTGTGCTCTAACCAGCTGAGCTACAGGCCCGGTAAGAGACATGTTTTTGGCTGAATTTCCAAATGCAACAGTTTTTTGTTAAAAAACGTTTTCTGGTCCGGAATTAAAAACCGTCTCTGCGGTAGACTCGAATCTGATGATCTAAAAAATCCGAGATTACTAAGTAGCGGTTGTCAGGTGAAATATCGAGACCTGTAGGTTGATTTCCCGCTTCCCAGAATTCTTTTACAGTGTCGGTTGTCGTATCGATTACGTACACTCTTCCGAGAACCAATCCTTTTTTGAGATACCCTTCGGTGGGATTATTTGGACCTCTGCAAGAAACGTAGAGGTATTTACCGTCCGGAGAAAGAGCAATCGTATTCGGTTTATCGAATACTGGGATCGTCTTCTGAACTTTTCTTTCTTTTAAATCGTAAACTTCGATCTTACTACAACACATGTCTGAGACGTATATTTTATTTTCCGTGTTGCCCGAAACGATATGGCGTTTGTTGCCAGGAGGGCCGATCGTATCGATCAGTTTTTCTTTTTCCATGGAATAGATTCCGAGCCTACCGCCTCCGGATTCCTGATTGCTCGCGGAAAATTGAGCGATGTATAATTCTTTACCGTCTTTGGAGAGAAGAAGACCTCGAGGTAAACCGATCTTATCGGTCTTTCGAATTTCCACTTTTGTTTTTCTATCAATGACGGAAATATCTTCGCTGATCCAATTCGAACAATAGACTAAATCTCGGATCGGATCGTAAAGAAGAATCTTAGACCATTTTCCTGTAAGGTCGATGCTCGTTTTATAAACGAGAGTTTTTAAATCGAAGACGTGAACAGCATTCGCCTGCATCTGGCTAACCCAGAGTTCGTTGTGTTTCGGAATTGCGATCGTTTCTACAAAACCCAATTTCTTTTTGTATTTTTCGGGAGGAGAGAGCCGGACCGTTTCGCCGGTTTTTATATCCAAAACGTCCATCCCTTCGTCTTCCAAAAGAGGAATTGCAAGTCTTGTGTTATCGATAAAACGGACACTTTTGGGTTGTATTCCGGTTTTGAATCTTGCAATAAAATGATGCGTTATGCCTTCTTTGTCGAGTGCAATTAGCTTATCGTTCAACTCGTTCGCGTTTTTTACGTGGAAAAAGGAGCTTTGGAAACCCGGAGAAGAAAATTTCAACTCGATACCGTTTTTGTAAATAGGCACTTCCATTTCTACGAGGGCGATGTTTTTATCAGTTTCTATAACCCTGAAAGGAATGGTCTTTTCTTCCGATTGGATCACGGTTCCTTTGTAAGGATGGACATTGAATTTAACAGTTGTAGTTTCGCTTTTTTCTTGGTTGGAGGGAAAGGAAATTAAGGGGGAATTTCCGCTTTTGCAACAGATAAGAAACAGAAGGATTGGAATCAAAAGTATTTTGTTTGGTTCGAAGAGTTTTTTTTCGGAATTCGAGTTCAAAGAGCGCTCCTAAAGTTATAAATTCTTTTTCGTATATGTTTGGTTTCCGAGAATCAAGTTGACCCAATAAAAAGGACGTATTAGAAAATGATAAATTGCAAATGTGATTCCGAACACAAGAAGGAGGTGCAGGAGAAATTTTTCGGCAAGTCCTAAGGAAGTATGAACCACGAAGTAACCCGTTAAAAGCGAAACAGGGTGGTGCACTAGATAGATCGGAAGACTCGCGGTCCTCATATATTCGGTTCCGTTGTTTTTAAAATCGAAAAATTTTTGAAAGAGTCCGATCAAAAGACGGATCATCAGCCAACCGGCGGCGCATTTGGAAAGTATGTGAAGGATTCTTCTCCAATCTCCCGTATAACCGAAGTAAGACCAGAACGGATCGATTCTGCTGATCTCGTAAAATCCCCAGAAAGTGAGAAAAGCGAGCGGGGCCCAAATCCAGAAACGGTTTGATCTAGGTTCCAAAAGGAGAATTTCGTTCGAAATCAAAAGACTTCCACAAAAAAAGAACGTGTAGTTGTAGATAAAGTTTACTGGTTCGATTGCAAACCAGGATTCGTCTTTCATAAAGTAAAAATTGATCATACAGGTTCCGACAAAGCTGATGAAAGTAAAAACGGTGATTGTCTTCCATTCCTGAGCGAAACCTTGTTGATCCGGTTCCTTTTTTAAAAACGCTGTTAATAAAAGAGTGATCTTGCGGGTAAAAAGATGCAGGATCGTGAATAAGATTAGAAAGTAAAGGAACCAGAGATGAGAAGGGCGAATTCTTCCATTTAAGAATATTCTAAAGTAGAAATCGAAATAAGAAATTTTCTCTCCCGTTTGTAAAAGAGAGATGTAGGATTGCATTGGTGCGAAAAGTAAAATCCCTACCACAGTCGGAATGAAAATCCTGAAAATTCTCATCCTCAAGAATTCTTTCAGAGTTTTGGCGCGAAAAATCGCTTCCGTGAAATACCCGGAAAGAAAGAAAAAAAGAGGCATTCTAAAAACGTGTACCCATTCTCCGAATACGTCGAAAAACTCCGATTTTTGTTCGTTTTGAAGAGGGTATTTGATCTCGGCGGCATAAACGATCGCGACATGAAATACTAGACCGATTAAAAGAGCAAAGGAACGGAGATTGTCTAAATAAAAAAGTCTTTTTCTGGTTTTTGATAAGATTGGTTTAAGGCTCAAGTATCCACCGTATATTTGAAAAGAGAGTCTCGAATAATCAGGGTCGAAGGGTCTTCTTTTATTTGTTCAACCATTTTATCTTTTACTAATAGTCTGATCGAACTCACTAAGTCTTGGTGTTCCAATCCGACTCTAAGGATTGCCCATTTGATGAAATGATTCAGAGGAATTCGATAATTACTTCCATCTTGTTGTCCGTTCGCTTGAGAGAAATTGATTAATGCGGAGGTCACTAAATTCTTTTTATCCGCTTTCAAAAGAGTGGCGATCGTCTTGTTGGTCTCTCTTAATCTTGAGGTGAGAATTTTAACGATCTTCATGGAAAATCCGGGATTTGTTCGTATCAGATTGAAAAATGCATCCTTATTGATTGCTATGAGTAAAACGTCCGTCCTTGCAACGGCCCTCGCACTTCGAGGCGTCTTATCAATGAGTGCCATTTCGCCGAACATATCCCCCTCTTTCAATTCTACGAGGAGTTTATAGGCTTCTTTCACTTTTTTATGAATCCCTACTTTTCCTTTGGCGATCAGGTACATCACTTCCGCTTCCTGATTTTCCTCAAAGATAATATCGGATTCTTTGAACTCGACGCCCAGCTTATGGGTCATAGATTCTGTTATTTCCATAATTCTTAACGGACCTTAATTGTAATCTTCCAAGGATTTTGGTTGTTTTTAGGGATCTAAGATTACTTAGAAAGTCTACACCAGATTCAAAGCTTTGGAAATCGGAATCAACTAAAATCTGAAGGCCAAATTCTAAGGTGATTTATAAAATTCTAAGTTTAGAAAAAGAAGGAGTTTCTACTTTTTTTCAAGAAGGAACGAAAAGGAGCGTGCAGTTCCGTATTCAAACAGCTTTGGAAATTGCTGTTGACTCACATCTTATCTAAAATAATTCTTCGAGGTCATTAAGAAATGAAACATAGGTTGAATGAGTCGGGTTCTTGTAGTTTTTTCATTTTGAGTTTGTTTGGGATTGTTTTTTATATTTCTCCTATCGAGGGGTATTTCCCCCAGAGGCCTATGCTCTAATTCGTTGTCTCGCTTTGAAATCTCTGATCTCAAGATTGTCCAGATTTTTCTGGCGATTCGTTTTGCTTTTGGATGAGAATGCGATTTCGCTTCGAAGTTTTCAGGAACCGACTGTGGAGAACATCTAAAGGTGATCACTTCTGTAAAGTATAAGAATGAATTTCTCTATTTGGAAAGGATCATATTGGGAAATACAAACTGGGATCTCTGAGATTGTCGAAAAATACGAGAAGAAAAAAAATTATCCCGTAAAGTTCAATGCTTTCGGGGAAGGAAAAAATATGGATTTTACGATACCTAAGGAAGTTGAAGAAATTAAAAAAAGAATCCGAGACTTTGTCGAGAATGATGCGATTCCGGCGGAAGTTCATTACGACTATGATCATGGTAGAATGCCTGAGAAAATCACCGAGGAACTCAGAAAAAGAGTGAAAGAACTAGGACTTTGGACCCCGCATCTTCCTAAATCTGAAGGTGGTCTCGGACTCGATATGGTTGGAACAGCAATCATCTTTTCTGAACTCGGACGCTCTCCGATTGCTCCTTATCTTTGTAACTGCGATGCACCTGACGAAGGAAATATGCATCTCCTTCATATTGCGGCAAATAAAGAACAAAAAGAAAAATACTATGATCCGCTGATTCAAGGGAAAATTCGTTCCGCTTTTGCGATGACAGAACCTCCGCCGGGAGCAGGGGCAGATCCTCAAACTCTTACTACCAATGCGGTAAAAGACGGAAACGAATACGTAATCAATGGACAAAAATGGTATTGTACGGGTGCAAACGGTGCGAGCTTTTTGATCGTGATGTCTAAGGTCGCCGATTCTTTTCGAAGGACTACGATGTTTCTTGTGCCAACGAATACGCCTGGTTATACTATGGTGAGAGAAATCGGAGTGATGGGTTCTCATGGTCCCGGAGGGCATTGCGAGTTAAAATTCGAAAATGTTCGGGTTCCCGAGTCCGCAATATTGGGAAGAGTGGGCGAAGGATTCAAATGGTCTCAAGAGCGTCTCGGTCCTGCAAGGCTCACGCATTGTATGAGATGGATCGGACTTGCGAGAAGATCCATGGAGATCGCAAGAGAATACGCACTCAAACGGGAAGTGTTCGGACAAAAACTTGCGGATCATCAGGGAATTCAATGGATGTTTGCAGAGTCCGCGCTTGAAATTGAATCTGGATATATGCTTACTTTGAAAGCTGCACATACTTTGAGAGCTGGAGAAGATGCAAGACATATCATATCGATGGCCAAGTGGCAAGTCTCCGAAACTCTTTGTAAAACGATCGATCGTGCGATTCAGATCTGCGGCTCACACGGATATGGAAGGGATATGAAACTCGAATTGTTCTACAGGGACGCGAGGGCAGCCAGAATCGCGGACGGACCGACCGAGGTCCATAAGATGGTGATCGGAAGAAATCTGATCAGCGGGAAAAGCGATTTTTAATATTAGAATTAAGGAATGTTATGAACGATACGGAATTAAAGAACGTTCTAGAAGGATATCTTTCCGAAAGATTGAAGGGAAAAACTGAGATACATTCCATGGTGTCTCTCAGCGGAGGAGCCTGTCAGGAAAACTTTGCCGCGCTAATTCAAGTATTGGACGGACCGGAAAGTGGTTCTTACGATACGGTCTTTAGAACCGATAAGGGGGCGGCGCTTCTTGAGTCTTTGAGTCGAGAGGACGAGTTCGGAGTTTGTGATCTTGCTTATAATGCGGGAGTCAATACGCCGAAACCTTTCTGGTTGGAGACGGATCGTGGAGTCACCGGAAGTCCTTTTTACTTTATGCAAAAAATTTCCGGAAAAGCGATCGGAAGATATGTCGTCAAAGATCCTTCGCTTAATAAAGTAAGAAAACAACTCACTATTGATCTTGCTAAGAATCTTGCCAGACTTCATTCTATAAAACCTTCCGATTGTAAAAACGAAGCGTTAAGAAAAACACTTTGGATGGGACAGGATTCGAACGATAAGACCGTCGCAAATGGATCGATTCGCTCTTTGCGATTGGAGTTGGAAAGAATGAAAGATGCCTATCCTGCAATGGAGATGATTCTTAATTGGTTGGAGAAGAAGGCGAAACCTTCCGATGATGTCGTATTAATACATGGGGATTTTAGAACCGGAAATTTTATGGTAACTCCTGAAGGGTTGCAGGGAATCGTAGACTGGGAGTTTGCCCATTGGGGCGATCGTCATGAGGATCTCACGTGGCTTTGTATGCGGGATTGGAGATTTGGTAAGTTGAATAAGGAAGCGGGAGGGTTTGCAGATCGTAGCGAATTTTACGAGGAGTATGAAAAGGTTTCGGGTGTCAAACTTAATCCAGAAATGGTCACGTATTGGGAAGTGATGGGAAATCTCAGGTGGGCGATCGGATGTATCGGTCAGGCGGAGCGACATCTTTCCGGAAAGGATAAGGGAATAGAGCTCGCGGCGATCGGAAGACGAGCTTGCGAAATGGAATACGAAGCGATGAGGATCATAGAAAATGCAGGATAAACCAACGTCCGCAGATTTGCTCGAAGCGATTCAGGATTTTCTAATGAAGGAAGTGTTGCCGCAATTTAAGGATAAGGAACTACTTTCCTATAAAACATTAGTAAGTTGGAATATGTTAGGGGTTGTTTCCCGGGAGATCCGTTTGGGAGAAGAGTTGCTGGATAAGGAATTGGGCCGTCTTGTTGAGCTTCTTAATAAGAATTTAGTAATCCCTTCCACACTGAACGAAAAGAAAAATATAGCTCATGCCTGGAATATAGAGCTACGGGATAAAATCCGTAAAGAAAAACTTTCCTCGGAAAATTCGCGATATTGGAATCATGTGAAGGAAACCGTAAAAGAAAAAGTCGAGGTTATAAATCCGAGATTTACCACGGAACGTTAGCTGCTCATGTCTTTCGTTCATCTAATTCGTCACGGTCAGGCAAATTCCCGGGGTGAAAACTACGATCTCTTAACACAACACGGAAAGGATCAATCTTTCGCGCTCGGAAAATTTATGGCGCAAAACGGAGAACTTCCCGATCGGATCGTAACCGGAACTCTTCGAAGACATATAGAAACCGCGGAATCTTTTATGCAAGGTGTAATTTCAGTTAGTGGAGACCGTGAGAAATACAAAGACGGCTCTTTTGTCCATCAAGATGCGGGTTGGGACGAATTTTCGATGGAACTCTGGAGCGCTTATTCCAAATTGCTTGCTTCCAAAAGATCGGAGTTTGCAAAGACACTTTCTCAATACGGCAAAATTCGAGTCAGGGGCGGGATCAGATCTGCAGCCTTATTTTTGAGATTGACAGAGGAAATTCTGAGATTCTGGAGAGAGGGAAAAGAAACTCTGGAAGGAATCGAAACGTACGAAAATTTTGAGAATAGAATATTCCATTCTTCTAATGTTTTGTTTTCTTCGGCAAATCAGGAAAGGACTTTCATTTTTACCTCGGGAACTCCGATCTCGTTGGTACTGAATCGTTTTTTACGTCAGGATGAAGACTGTTTTGCTTGGATGCCCTGGATTTGGAATACTTCTTTAAATACGTTTCGGTGGGTAAGAGGAAAGTATTTGCCGGTATCGATCAATGGAGTTCCTCATCTCCCTGACAATTTAAGTCGAACTCTACTCTAAGCGAATCATACAATGCGTTCGATCGTGTACGGCTGAATTCTGACGATCCGAATCGGATCGACTCCTTTCGAGATTTTTGAAAGGAGTTAAGAGGACCTGCTTTGAGAATTTTAAGAACGAGAAAAAGGTCGACGAAATGGGTGGCTAACGTTTAAACTGGTTGTCGTCTGTGCACGGTTGATGACAAATTTAAAAAATCATTCGCGATTTTCGGTTTCCGATTTGGGATTCTTGGTATTTTGGATCAGCGTGATTTTGGTAATCGCGTCTTTTTTTGGGAATTATTATTACGAAGAAAGACATATAGACAGACTTATAGACAACATTCACTGGACCGTTTCCTATTTATGTGCGGCTGCTCTCGCCTGGTTCGGTTATTTTTCTGTCGAAGGCGGAATTCATCGTTTTAGACTTTGGTTCGCGCTCGGTCTCACGGCAAATGCGCTCGGACAACTCTCCTGGGCGATTCAAGTTTATCTTGATTATTACATAATTCCTACTCCGAGCGATTATCTTTTTCCCTGGGTGGCTCCCTGTTTTGTCATTGGATATTCTATTATAGTTATTGAATGTGATCGAAGTAGAATCCGAACGGCTGTGTTGGATGCACTGGGGCTTATCACTGCGATTCTTACTTTTTCTCTTGCATTGTATCTTCCTCAAAGGGAGGGGGTTGGAATTCCTCAACTTCTTCCTTTGATCAATCATCCGGTTTCTTTTTTAACCGCGGCGGCTCTAGGAGTTTTACTCATTCCTCTTTTAAGATTACAACCGGATAAGTCCTGGTTTTTTTTCATACTCGGTATGGGAGGAACGGGACTTTGTTGGCTGTTATGGAACGCGTTTTTTATCGTGCAGATTCCTCCGGATGGAACCGTGCTCAATGCGGGTTTTTCTGTTTCCGCTTTAATTTTGGGGTATGGAGCCTTGACCTGGGAACCCAAATTCAATGACCACCCGGTTTGGGGAAGAAGGTTTGAAGCGGCGCTTCGTTTATTACCGTTATTTGAAGTAGTTGCAAGTTCGATTACGATCGTACTTGCGGGAACTCTCAGTGGATTGCCCGAAGGAGTTCGAATTATAGCGTGGACTGGAACCACGATCGTGGTTGTGATTGCGAGTGCGAGACAAACCTTTCTCGTAAAGGAAATGACGAATGCGGAACAGGAAATCCGTTTGATCAACGAAGGACTTGAGGGGATCGTCGCCAAAAGAACGGAAGAGTTGAGGACCGTAAATCAATATCTCACTTCTAAAAATGAACAAGTGATTCAGACAATCGAAGATTTAAAAAGCACACAAAAACAACTGATTCGCTCCGAGAAGATGGCCGTCCTCGGACAGTTGGTCGCCGGAATTGCACACGAACTCAATACACCATTAGGCGCCATCGTTTCTTCGAACGAAGGGATTCGGTCTGTATTGTCTAATTCTTGGGAAGGTCTTTTAAGAAATTATTCGAGATTTACGGAAGAGGAAAAAACGATTTGGGAAAAACTTTTTTCCAAAGGAATTGCCCTGAGGGAATTTTATGATACCAGAGAAGAAAGAGTCAAAAGAAAAAAAATTGCGGTTTTGTTAAACGACTTCGGATTTTCCGAGGTTATGCGTCTTGCGGACATGCTCACCGATTTGGGAATTAGTCCCGACTATGTTTCGGAAAATTTTAAGGATCTGCCTCAAAAAGAAAAATTGGTTATGATCGCACAGAATGCTCTTTCTCTTTCCGGTCTTGCCCGGGCGAGTTTTACGATCGAAAAGGCGGCGGAAAAGGCCTCCCTTGTAATACAAGCTTTAAAGGAATATGCATATAAAGATCCTGCTGAAACGACGATGGGGCCTGTGGACGTACGTAAGCAATTGGAAACCGTATTTACACTTTATTATTCGAAATATAAAACTCAAGTGGAGATCGTTCGTGATATGCCTGAAACTTCCTGCGTTTGGGGAAATGCTGAATCTCTGACTCAGGTATGGATTAATCTGATAGGGAATGCGCTTTATGCGATGAATTATAAGGGGAAAATGGTAATCTCCTGTAAGCGGGCACCGACCGGTTTGGAAATTGCGATCAAGGATAGTGGAAACGGAATCGAAGATACGATACGAGACCGCATCTTCGAACCGTTTTTCACTACAAAACCTTCCGGTGCGGGAACCGGTCTAGGTCTGGATATATGCAGGAGAATCATAGAAGATCATAATGGAAAAATCTTCTTTGAAACTTCGGAACAGGGAACCACGTTTTTCGTGATCCTTCCCGTTGCCGAATCGTCTTCAGAAAAATTAGAAAATTCTACTTTATTAATATAGACTAAACTTTCTTTTTGACTTCTTCCGCGTTGTTTTTATGATCTTTTTTGTTCGGAATATCCTTCCCTTTGATGAAAGCCGGGCGTTTTGCGAGTTCTTCGTTCCAACGTTTTAAGTTCGGAAATTCGTCTAAAGAAATTTCCACCCAGTCGTGTATGTTGACCCAAGGCCAGGTTGCTATATCGGCGATTGATAATTCTTTTCCGGCTAAAAATTTACTTTCACCGAGCCTCCTATCTAAAACGGAATACAAACGTTTTGTTTCGTTTTGGTATCTGGAAATCGCGAAAGGAATCTTTTCGGGAGCGTATTTTAAGAATACTCCGGCTTGTCCTTGCATTGGGCCGACCCCGCCCATCTGAAACATAAGCCATTGGAGTGCGATACTTTTTTCCTTCGGATCATTTGGTAAAAATTTACCGTTTTTTTCCGCGAGATAGATCAGAATTGCTCCCGATTCGAACACGGCAAAGTTTCCATTGTCCTTATCGATGATCGCAGGGATTCTACCGTTCGGATTAATTTTCAGAAACCATTCTTGTTTTTGCTCCAGTTTGTCTAGATCAATCGGGTGAATCGTATAAGGAATTCCTAATTCTTCCAGCATGATGGAAACTTTTCTTCCGTTGGGTGTGGAAGCAGAATATAACTCGATCAAAGGTTTGCTCCTAAAAGTTTTTTAAGTCACTTATTTTGGAGATTAGACTTTTCCCCTTTTTAAAAGGTAAATAAAAAGTTAAAATTTTTCGGACAATTTTGACTGAAAAGTTCAAACGATGTATTCTCTTTTTTCCGTAAGATAAAATAGGGAAGGAATATAAATCAAGGTGACGAGTAGTTCCAGAGCACGACCTCCGACGATCACTGTGACGAGAGGCCTTTGGATGACGGCGGCTTCAAGCACGGATGACTTCAAATCCTTGTTTTGGTTTTTCTAAAACATATGCAATAATCTTGATATGAAAAGAACTCCGGTCATATCAGTGGAATTACGAATTGTAGACGGGAAACCCCTGTGCAAATTTTCGAATTGTCCTCCCCAATGTTTCGATCCCTTCCGGGATTTTGATTTTTTTGGCCACCAATTCTTTGGCTTCGGTCGCAAAAGGTCCCTTTCTCTTAGGATGGGCTTTGATGAATTCGAAGGAAGAATTGAAACTTCTTTTGTTTGATCTGTTGCTTTGCGAGTAAAAGAGATAAACCGAAATTATAAGTTGTTTTTGGGTGGGTTATAATCTCCTTTATGGTTGGAATTACTTAAGTGCTTTATTGATAGGATATTTTTCTTTCTGGAAAGTTTCAATCTTGAGAATCTCATCCAGGAGAAATCATAATATAGCGCGCCTGATAGAACCGAATTTATCGTATTTGCGATTTTCTTTTGAACGATTCCCGAAGTTACAAGTGTGTTTTGGATCGGTTTTTATTGGATTTTTACGGTTTCGATTAATCATTATAAAATTTTAATATATTTCAAAATTTGTAAACGAGTTTTCTTGTGCAAATAATTAGTGTTTGTCTGGATTGAAGCATTCATAGAAACGATTTAATCCTGAACCATAAAACTACAGATTCGTTTCCGCTTATCGGAAAGCGGAGCGATTGGATAAAAATCCGAGTTTATCATATTCCTTTTGCGATAGTATGAAGACAATGATCGGGATTTGTTGATAATGAGTTGATATCCATTTAGAGTAAAAGAGTGTGGGCTATGGCTTGGATTTATCTTATCATCGCTTCTAGATTCGAGATCGGATTTACGACTTGCCTCAAGTTATCCGATAATTTTACTAAACCGACATGGATCGGGGGCTTTGTAGTTTCTTCGGTTTTTAGTTTGGCGTTTCTGAACAAGGCAGTTCAGACGATTCCTATGGGAACTGCTTACGCGATTTGGACCGGTTTGGGCGCGGCAGGAACTATACTTGTTGGTATTGTAATTCATGGAGAACCTATTGATTTTTGGAGAGGATTCTTTTTATCTACGTTGATTCTTTCGGTTTTAGGCCTTAAATTTTTAGTTTCGGAATAAAGGAATTTAAAAGCCTATTCCAAAATCTTAAAATAAGTCAGTTGTATACGGTAAGTCTGTAACAAAACGTAGAGTTCTCACGGGTTACGACTCCTTGGTAATTTATGGGCTTTTTCGTTGTTCAATTTTCGTAGTAGTTCTTACATTCTAAGGTTTTGAAATAGGCTTTTAAGTTTGCGAAAAAACTGGCCCCATCGTAGATGTTTGCAAAAAGAATATCTCTGAATTGAATCTAAAACCGATGTTGTAGCGTCGGGAAAGAATTCGAAACGGAGTTCGAATTGAAATATGCTTGAGACCGGATATATAAATTTTTTGGAATTCAAAAATTGAATTCGACGAAAAATGGTATAGAGATCTGAAAGATCGATTTGTATGCGATAGGAAAGCGGTGTTCTCACGAATGAAAAAAAGAAAAGCTCAAAGGTTGTCGTTTGGAAAAGAAATCGACTCAAAATAAGGAACGGATTTTATCTTTGGATCTATTCCGAGGAATGACTGTAATCGGGATGATACTCGTAAATAATCCCGGTTCTTGGTCTTACATCTATTCTCCCTTGAAACATGCCGAATGGAACGGTTGTACGCCGACGGATTTGGTGTTTCCCTTTTTTTTGTTCGCGGTGGGAGTGTCGATTCCAATTTCATTATATTCTAAAAATGGAATTAATCGAAGTAAAGTCTGGATTGGAATTTGTATAAGGAGCATTAGTCTAATATTGCTCGGGCTGTTGTTGAATTTTTTCGGAGAATGGTCTTTTGCGGAGCTCAGAGTTCCCGGAGTTCTACAGAGAATCGGATTCGTGTATTGGACCGTTGCGAGTTTGTATCTTATCTTTCCGGGAAAGAAAGTGTTGATTTTCTTAATTCTGGTCTTACTCGTTCATACTTGGATTTTAACCCACATCATCCCTCCTGGAGAATCGACGGTATCTTTGGAGCAGGGGAAGGACATTGGAGCTTGGATTGATCGAATGATTATCGGGGAAAAACATCTTTGGAAATTTTCCAAAACCTGGGACCCGGAAGGACTTTTAAGTGGAATCGCATCGATTGCCACTTCTTTGTTCGGAGTACTTTGTGGTTTTATCCTTTTTTTGAGAGAAGGTGTAGGAAAAAATAGGGTTCTCGGAATATTCGGGTTGGGTTTTTTATTCACATTTGTCGGTTTGTTATGGGATCAAAGTTTACCGATGAATAAAAGTCTTTGGACTGGAAGTTACGCAGCATATACGGCAGGGCTCTCTTTTTTTTGCATAGGATTTTTTGAATATTTGAATTTGTTAATTCTTCTAAAAGAGTGGAACAGATTGAACTTGAAAATCCTTTTTCAACCGTTACTCGTATTCGGTAAAAATGCGATTTTAGTCTTTGTAGGCTCCGGAATACTCGCGAGGACTCTCAACCTTTGGACAATCATGTCAGAAAATGGAAAATCGATTGGGATCAAAACCTGGTTTTTTTCTAAACTTGTTTTCATTGCAGATCCGTATCTTGCATCGTTGTTATACGCGGTTCTTCATTTGTCTGTTTGGTGGGGAATCTTAAGTTTCTTAGATAAAAGGAAAATTTATATTAAAGTTTGAAACAATTCAAGAAATCTTTAAAGGAAATAATTTTTATAATTAGATTCAGATTCCTTGTATGTCTTCTGGATTTGTTCTTCTGCGATACGTTTCGTTATGATTTTTTCCAGCTTATAATCTTTGAGCGGATTTTGCGGACCAAGTTACTTGTACAATCGTTAAAGTTAGTAATCCACGTGTAAAAAATTTGATCCTCTGATTCACCTTACATATATAAAAAATAGAAATCCGACACCGGTTAGGAATTGAAAGCTCAAACCCCACGCATGTGGGGAATAGTTTTCTTTCTCTTTATTATCAATTTTATTATCGGTTCAACCCCACGCATGTGGGGAATAGGGAAATTTAATTTTCAGTTCTGCCCGTATTGCCGGTTCAACCCCACGCATGTGGGGAATAGGTCTTCCAGCCAAGAAAAATTATTTCAGGTGTCGGTTCAACCCCACGCATGTGGGGAATAGCTAAGATAACTTTTGGATTTATATCGACCTCACGGTTCAACCCCACGCATGTGGGGAATAGTCCGTTTCAACTTTCCAGTAAACCGAGAATCCCGGTTCAACCCCACGCATGTGGGGAATAGCCCTTCCGTTCTGATGGGCGTGGAATCGGTAACGGTTCAACCCCACGCATGTGGGGAATAGACGAACTCATGGGCGACAATCATGGTGTTTTGCGGTTCAACCCCACGCATGTGGGGAATAGGCGCTCAGTAGTCGCGGGACGTGTCGCTCCTACGGTTCAACCCCACGCATGTGGGGAATAGGCTAAAAGTTTGTATAGGAGTCTTAAGAATTATGTCTGTTCTTTAGATTCATTAGGATCATCTGCTTCTAAAAGAAGGGAGTTTGCCTTTTCGTTGAAAAAGCCTTTAAGATCTGAAAAAGGAGAAACTTCGTCTTCGGTAACCTTAGAAAAATCGGAAACACTCATGATTACTTTCTGATCGTGTTTAGAATCGGGTTTGGACATTAGAAGTAAACCGTCAAAGTCCATAATCTCGCGAGAAGGATCGCCGTGAGAGCGGATGCCGTAACCCTGTTCCGAGTTGCTCGAATACAACATGATCGCGTCCGATTTCCATTCTTCGGAAATTTTTTTCCAAATTTGATCTCGAACTCTAGCGTTAATGGAAGCTACAAAAACGCCCGGCTTCAGTTCAATGGCTAACCGCGACATCTCTCCCCTCTGAGAAGTCTTCACTCTCTCCAAAATCAAAACCACCATAAATCAACTCCTTGATATCCGGAATAATTCTTTTAAGTAATTTACTATGTTTGAATTTATCTCTACAGGCCAAACGAACCCTTCTTTCTACGTTAGTCGTATTTTCAGCAGTAATTTCGAAGGCCAAAGGGATCGTAATTTCAGCTTTATAAAGATCTGCAATATCGTACACGAAGGACAATTGTTTGCCCGTATGAACAAAACCAATAGCGGGAGAAAAACCAGATTGAAGAATCGCCGCGTGAACCACGCCGTAAAGACAAGCGTTTGCGGAAGAAAGAGCGCGGTTGATCGGGTCGCTCCAGTCCCAACTGTTTTGGTCGTAAGATCTACTCTTCCAAGGAACTCCGGAATTTTCAGACCATTCCCTGTAAATTTTTCGAACTCTCGCCCCTTCCAAACCACGAATTTGTTCGATGGTGGCGTCCGCGGGAATCTCGTCCGAAAAACGGAACTGATACATTCTACGGATCACCGACACCCTTTCCTTCGGATTACCGTAAGCTTCCACCTGACGAAGTAAGTTTCTAGCGGAATAAGTACCCGTATAACCGGCGGAATAAAAACGAACCCCACCTTCGCCCGTCCAAGCGAGAAGACATCTGCTATCCGAAATCCTTTTGATTGCTTCGTGAGTGATCGAGGTTCCCGGGCCCAATAAAAGAAGTCCGATCGTTTCGATCGGAATCGGAACGACTTTGTCCAGATAATGAAAACCGATAGATTTTTGAAATTGGTCAATTCTACCCTTTTCAAAGTATAAATGCGACCAATTGTCTTCGAATTTTGGAAGTTCTTGAAGGTTTCTGTTTGGCATAACGAATCGATTATCGGATTTCTCAACTAAAAGGATAAGCGCAAAAAATAAGTAACTGCGTAAAATATTATAAATTAATAATATTATATATAATAATAAAATTTATATATTATGTTTTTATGGATATGATGATATTAGATAATTAATTTAAATTATAGAGTATGAATAAATTGAATTGCTCAGTGGGATGGGAAACGAGCCGGAGAGGAGCGATCGAAAGACAAACGGTTTCGAAAAAAAATGAGCCGCAGAACGGTTTCAAGAAACTTGGATATAATCTTATGAAAAAACTTAAAAACTTGTTTTAAAACCTAAAGAAAAATTGCGGTTATGATTATTAAGTCGCCGGAAACAAAACGTAGTAGTTCCCGCAAATACGTCTCTTTCGGAAGTTTATAGGTTTTTAAAATCACCTTTTCACTGTTAAACTAATAGTAGTTTTTGAAATTCTAAAATTTTGAGACAGATTCTAAAACCAAAAGCGATTCAAATATCCGAACTCAGCTGAAAGAGAAAAAAGTGCAATCATTCCTAATTAAATGATACACATGCTCAAATCCAAAAAGTGAAATGAAACAATCCAAATCGATATTTACGTTTTGGCTAATAATAACATGCCGCAGCCGAAAGCTTTACTAGGACCGATCCCTTTGGAATAAGCGAGCTTGAATTTAACCGGATCGGTGATCTTAAGAATACCAGAAAAGGTGACGGTATGAATTTTAGGAATGGATGGGGAGGAAGAACCTTTGATCTTGTTCGCGGAAATATCGGATTGAAATTCTACGACTGCGTTTAGGAGAGAGAAACCGCTATCGTTTCCCTTTTTGCTCAACCAATCTAATAATCCCTTCTTGTGATAAATTCCAATTCTTTTCGACTTTAATTTTTTAAATTGGTCCTTAGTAAGAGTTTTTTTCAGATCTTCCAGTTTGGATTTTCCTTCCAAAAAGGAAACACGATCGGAAGGATCGAGTTTGTCAGGGAAACCTTCAAGTTCTTTCTTAAACAAACTACGGTAGTCCTTACGTTTTTTTGTGGGGTTTGCAGTAAGGGAAAAGCGCAGAACCGTGCCGACTTGAATAAAAGTCGGGGAAATTTGTTTGATTTGATTCCCGACTGGGATTTCCGTAAGAACCTTAAATTCTTGAAAGGCTCGTTCCCAGTTCGGTAATTTTTCGGAAAGCACGAGGATCCTTGGAGAAATTTTACCGGGATCGGAATTATAATCCAATTGAAAAAGGAATGGAGAATCTCGAAGTTTGTCTTTCGACGAATATTCGGGAAAAGCCATCCATAATCTTTGATGGATATTATAAGGATTTTGAATCCAGTTAAAAACGATTTTATTATTAATATTAAGAGTATCTAATTTAAGTTGTGATAAAAACATATCGGTTTTCCTTTTGGTATCTGACGTTCGTTTAAATATATCCCGAAATCACCTTTCTCGACAAACGTATATTAGTTTTCCGGAAAGGAAATTTTGAGATGACCTGAATGTTCAAAGCTTGAATTAAGCGAAATAGAACCTAAAAAAGTTGGAGCTGGTCCTCGCTTGAATTCAATGTCGTTCTCTATGGATTGCAGCATAATAATCGCTTTCGTGTTTGATCGACTGAAACATGAAAATAAAATTCGTATTTGAGGACAATCATACTCGGATTAAGCTTTGGACACACTTTTGAAAAACTCCTTTCTGTCTTGGAATTGCCATCTTTTTCGACTCAGGACTGTGTCTCTCCGAGAATGGATATGGTCCTGCTCTGCCAATTCTATTGCCGGATCCTCCCAGAGAAACAAGTTCGCAGACGATTTGGAAAACAAATCCGCCAAGGGATCCTTGTAATCCGCGGATTCGTATTTTTTCATAAGAATTTTATTATATTCCTCGAATGCGTTTAGAAGCGAATCAGAACTCAAAATCTCGGGGCACATAGGAAGAGCGATCGGACAAGATTTTCTGCCTAAATAAGGAGTATAAATCGGACTCAAGAGAGCGTTTTTAATTTCCTTCAGTGAGTAAGAGGTTCGTTTTTTTTCCGAGAGAGCGACGTCGTAAACGGCGTCCACTCTATAATCTCTACTTGAAAGAATGGTCTCAACGTATTCCGAGTCTAAAAGTTCGTCCTTTCTAGTGAGTAAAAACCGTTTAACGTTTCCGGGGCTTTGGATCGTATGATAATCCCGTAATAGACTTCCGGGAGTGAACACTTTGGTCGCAAAAAAAACGCTTTCAACGAGTTCCGAAATTTTTCCATCCTCCGAGCGATCGAACCCGAAAGACGCCGAGATCAAACCGATTATTGCGGATTTAGTCGGAAAAGAATCGCTGGGACGATATTCGCCGACTGCTATATTTCCCCAAGAAACGAGGGGACCGTAGAGACGAAAAACCAAATAATCTTTCATCTAATCCTCTTGAGCAAATTCTAATATTTCTTCTAAGGAGCCGTTTCCGGAGTCCACGTTGAAAGTTTTAAAACCCCCGGAAGCGCAGGAGCCATATACTTTTTCGAAGTTTTGTCTACTGGATTCCAATTTCAAAATCGCCGCGTTCAAGATTCCTCTATCTTCCACGGAGTTCAGAAACGCGGAATGTAGGGATCTGGGTTGTTCGTTCCCTTTTTCTGTCATACAATACAAAGCTCTCGCTCTGGAAGCGAAACTGTTTTGTTTTCCCGTGGGAGAAATCGTAGATGATGTTTCGACTAACGCTCTTATCGTTCGTTTGGCGAGATCCTTATTACCGTTCAGATTGTTAAGAAGTTGATCCCTATTGACACAGATATAAAGATAAAAAAGACCGGAACCAAATTCCACGTCTCCTAAATGACCGGCTCCTACGTCCTCGATTCCGCTGTTTAAGTCGTCTACTGCCGTAAAAAAATCGTCTTCGATCGCAACCTTATGAACTGTAATCGCGTGAGCAACTTGAACGGCCGCTTCAATGTTAAATGCGGGTTTGGAAGCGAGCATTCTACCGAACATAGCAATATCCGAAGAGGAATTTTCTTTTTTTAAAAGATTCAGATCCTCGTTGGAAGGTTCTTTTTTGGTATCGATCAATTTTTGGATTAAGGAAGAAATCGCCTCATTCTCTTCTTTGTTGAAATGGGAAAGCTGTTCTATTTCCAGATCCAAAAGAGGATTTTTTTCCAATTCTTTTTCCGAAGGATTTTTAAGTTTTCCGAATATACCCGCAATCGACTTACTCCAAGTTCTTGCGTTTTTTTCGGGGATTTTCCCATCCAATAATTTCTGATAAATTTCTTTCCCCTTTTCTTTGGTTCTGGTTCCGATATGACCGGATAACGTTTCCCGAAAAAGATCCGAAGTTCTCCAGGCTCTTTTTAAACTTTGAGAGGATATTCTAAGTCTGTTTGCCCCTCCCAGAATCGCGGTTTTGGGTCTTCCTAAATCGTCCCGGTTCAAGTTGGAGGGAGGATAAGAGGTAAGGAAATGGATTTGGATGAAACGGTTCACTGGTTTTCTCCTTGAGGATTTTCTAAATTGTCGAGATCGTTTTCGCTTGTTGGGGTTCCGTAATAATCGTACGCCCAGTCTTTTCTGGTTTTTTGATTCCAAGAGTAAATGGAAAGGGAAAGGTCTGAAAGATTCGCTTTTTTCTTCAGGTTTTTGACGATCCGGATCATATTTTGGTAGAATAGTTCTTCCGAAAGTATATCCGAATATTGTAATATTTTTCTGAAGCGGATCTCGTTTATGACCGGCTTTTCCCCCTCTTTACGCGCCATGCTGCGTGCAAATGGAGTGGAAGGATTGTCCTCTTCGATATGAGAAAGAATACCTGCGATCGGACCGATTTTATCCGGAAAAAATTGAAACCCTTCCTGAAAGAGTTTGGAGATCAGTCTATGGGTATAAGGGATCAACAAAGTGTCTAATCCGTTGGAACATCTTCTCAGGGCGGCTCTGTCTCCCGTCTGAGATCTCAGATCAGTCCACCAATTTATTATAATTTCCTTATATTTCTCTTTGTTTTCGTAAAATCTCATTGTCTTTATTTTTTACTCCTTTTAGAGGTTTTTTCAGGCACGATTAGCCCGAGTATAATTCGAGTTTTCGAACCGAGATTAAAGATTTTCAAATTTTTCCTCGCCTCTACGATTCTTTCAGGGTCTTCGAATTCGAAAGAACCGGAATCCGCGTACTGATCGAAAAGTTTACAAGCGGACTTGTTTAAAAGTTTAAGCCATGTTTCTTTCAATGCTGCAAAGTCCGCTACGCCTGAGATCAAATTTTCTTTAACGTTTCTAATCAAATCGTAGAAAGAATTTTCCGTATCTTTCAAAAAAGAAACGTCTAAAAACGCCAAATCCCCTTTGGTATCCTTATTCTTGTCGAACCAAGCGTTACGCACCGCTTGGCGAAGATTTTTTTTGATCTCCGTACTTGCATTTAAAATTTGCGAAACTTGTTCTTCGAACTTTTCGATTTTATCGGAAGGGATATTGAAAAACGGAATCTCGGATTCGTACCAACATCTGGCTTTCATATTGTCCATATCGTAACCGAAGGTTAAAATCGAAGTTTGTTCTCCCGGAATTTTCCGATTTAAAAAACGGCGAACGACCAAAGCGGCTTGATCTGCTTGCTCCTTACCCAAGGCGATCGTCTGCCAATAGTGATAGAGGATTCCTCCCGGTTGAGGATGATACGGAAGCCAACTCTCCTTGGATTTATAATAAGGGCTGAAAGGATGGATCCAACCTCCTTCCGAATAACTCAGACCATAGGTTTTTGTATGATAGGAACGGACTAAAACGAAGGAAGAGCGGTTACAGACATCACAGATACCGTTTTCTGCTTCCTTACGCATAAGGATTCTTCTCGGATAGGACCAATAGACGCTCAACGGATGTAGGTCATTGGTAGTGGTCGTTTTCCCTTTCGATTGAAGATCTTCGATTTTCGGATTGGTCCAAGGAAAGACGGATTGAAACGGAATCTTTTTTTGGCCGTTGACTTGGAAGTACGATTTTGGGAGAACGTTGAGCCAAAGTTTCGACCAAAGAGAGTTTTTTTTAGGATTTTTTAATTTAGAAGTTACGAATGTGCTCAAAGGCCCGCCTCCTCGAATGGATGTTAAGTGCCCTTGCCCTCCGGAAGGAGAGTTGGTTTGAAATGAAAAAAGACCGATTCCTGCACATTTTTCGCAGATCTGAGAAATTGAATCTCTTTTGATAAAAAAATCCTTTTTCAGTTTGATCGTATTCTCTCCGGGGGATTCGATAAACAGTGCGGAAATATCAAAGACCGTATCCTCTTCGTTCAGGTTCGTATCCTGCATAAATCTAGGACCGTCACCAAACAGCTCAAAGGCGGACTCTACTTTTTCCATCGCTTCTTTTAGAACCTTGGGAGAGGGAGGGTTTACGAAAAGGTCTTCCCATTCGGTTTCGTTTTCGGGAGGAAAAACGGCCTGCAAAAGTCCGATCAAAAATTGGAGCAACGCGCCGTTAAAGTCTGGTCTAGGAGCGTTTAAGGACACGATCGGATCCGAGTCATTCTCGATTTGGGAAGTGATTTCAAATGGGGAGATCTCTTCTAATTTTCCGGAAAACCTTTGTGTCGGAATCCAAACGTCCTTGATTAAATTCATAAAGTTCCTCTTTATTTCTCTTTTCTAAAACCGAATCTTTCGTCGTAAATAAAAGATACGACTTCGTTATTTTTGTTAAGGGCCTTGCCTCTCCAAGAATTGTTTGTATAGAACAAGGGAAGTAAAACGCAATGTTTGCCTTTATCCGGTAGATTTATTTTACAGTTAGAGATAACTTCGGCAATATTCGAGTTTTCGAATATAAATTCTTTTTCCACAAGATAATTTGGAACGGGAAGTTCGCTATTTTGCCAGTTTCGATTTGTGTCGGAAATCCAAGGAACCAAACGATCGGAAACGAACTTGGCCAGAACTACTTTTGAGGAATTGTCTATGCCGTATCTTGTGGAAAATTTAGAATCGTCCCAAGAAGTTTCGTTTAAGGCGGAATACCCTAGTTCCAAACGAATCGTACTTAAAACGGCGGAGCTTTCCTGTTTTTTCTTATCGTTTTTTACTTTGGATTGATTTTCTTGAAAGGACTGTGGAACCTCTACGTCGATCCCATACACGGACTCTATTAGATTTCTTGCATCTTCCGGCATTTTCCAACCTTTTCGTTCTTGGAGAAGCCTTGCGGTGAGCCAAAGTTTACCGTGATCCGAATAAACCATTCCTCCGCCTCGACTGAATTGACTGAACCAATCCGATTTCGGATCGTCGATCGGTTCGGGAGAAAAGATCCATAATAATGGTTCCCCTCTTTCGTCTAATCCTTGTTTGACGTTTCCGGATATGTCCCTACAATGTCTATGGAGTCTACCGGCTCTTTGTAAAATTAGATCGATCGGAGCGAGATCTGTGATGATATAGTCGAAATCCAAATCTAAGGACTGTTCCACAACTTGGGTTGCAACGACTATTTTTCCCTTTCTCGATTTTTGATCGCTTCGAATTCCGAAGTTTTCCAAAATTTGAGATTCTATGTTCAGTCGATCACCCATTGCAAACCTAGAATGGAAAAGTACAACCTGATCGCCTAACTTGGAATGGAGAAAAGAGAATGCCTGGGAGGCGTCTGAAACCGTGTTTCTGATCCAACAGACACAACGTCCTTGATTCGACATTTCTAATATTTTTTGCAGTACTGGTTCTTGCTTGAAAAGGAACTTTACGTTCAATTTTCTACTGACTTCTTTTCGAGTGGGAATTGGAGTTTCTTCCACTTCGGACCGATCGGAGATTAAAGAAACAAGAGGATATTCCCCGCTTTTTATATTTTGAAGTTCCGTATCCAATCCTAAGGCAAAGGATTCGGAGAATGTTTTACGAAGGATTTTCGGTAAGGTTGCGGAGAGAAGAATCACCGAGGCGCCTATTTTAGCTTGAGTCTTTAAAAGACAACAGATCAGTTCGACCATATAGGGATCGTAAGAATGAACTTCGTCCAAAATGAGAACCTTTCTGGAAAGACCGAACATACGAAGGGATTGAAACTTAGTAGAAAGTACGGAAAGAAGAGCTTGATCAATCGTGCCGACTCCTGAGTCCGCGAGAAGACTTTTTTTCTGATTGTCCGAGAGCCAAATGTTGCAAATGGCACTGGCGCTTTCTTCCGGGTTCTTATCGGATTGGAGAGAATAATTCCGATCTGCAAGAATTGCGTTATCCGAAATCACGGAACTTTGAAAGGAATCGGATAAATTCCGAGCGCCATGTGCGAGGACCAAGGAGGGTAGGGATTCTTTCGTATATAAGTTTCTATATACTCCGCTCATTCTTTGATACATACCGTTTGCGGTGGCCATTGTTGGAAGACCCACATAAAAACCGGAGTAGGCGTTTTTTTGCATAAGACGATGGGTTAGGATTAGGGCTGCTTCGGTTTTCCCGGAACCGGTGACGTCCTCTAAAATGAAAAGGGAAGGAGAATCGGGCAAAACCACTTCCGAGCAAAATTTCTGCAAAGGGGTTGGTTCCTGTAAATATTCAAAAATACCGAAGTGATTTTCGTTAAAAGCGATTTTGGAAGGTAAAATTCCGGATTTATTGACTGCCTTCAATGCGTTATTTAAGGAAATTTTTGTATAATATTCTTCTAAATCAATTGGTGTTGTGTGGTACTTGAAAATTTCAGCGTTGGAACCGATCCAATCGCACAAAACGGAAAGTCCGGCAAGCCAAAAGGAAATTTGGAACATAGAATCGTATAATGTTTTTAAATCCCCTTTGAAATTCAGGTTTGGAGATAAGATGCGATTTGCCTCTTTAGAAAAATCCAAAGCAGCCAATCGGTCGGCTTCGGTAAAGTGAGAATCCAGACTGACCGCCGTTTGTCCCGAATATCCGTTTTTAGAGGGAGGACGTCCGTGATGTCCTGTCACACAACGGATCAAAACGTCCGTAAATTCCGTAAAATAACTTTTGTCCTTTGGAGATTGTAATTCGTTCCAACCTAGCCAATTCTGTTCGGTTAAAAATCCGCTGTAGTTTCCAAATCTTTCGTCTTTCAGAATACATCTTCCCCAAAAAATATAACCCAAACTGTCGTGTCGTATGGAATAAGGTCCGATTGGAGAATTCGAATTACCTAATGCATTTTTGATGTTCGGAATAAGGGACTGGAAACAATCCGAGAATTTGCCCAGATCGTGTAATATCAGAAAAAAAACAAAAATATTTTTAAAAGTTAGGAGATCGATTCCTAGTTTCTGAGAAAAATGGACGCATAGAGTTTCATTTTGAGATAAATAAACTTCTCCGACTGCTGCAACGTCGAAACAATGATAGACCAGAAGATGATAGTCGCCTTTTTTATTTGCTTTCCCCCAATATTTGTAATATGATTTTTCTTCGGCCTTCATTGATTCTCTATGTTTCGAATGACGGATTGATTTTTCTTTTTGCAATGCAGATTCATTCCTGCGGTGGCGACTGTACCACCGCGTGATTTGTTTACATTTTTAAAAGATTTCGAATTCAAGATGTCTCATCTAGGAATTTGATTTCAATAGTCGTAGTTTTGGTGGATATTCAGTATCACTTTTGGGAAATCCATTCGAATGATAATTTTCCTCCTCATAGAAATGGTGGGTCACGTGCAATAAGCTGCTTTGATTATATTCCGTGCAATGTTGTGAATCTGAATTTTCCATTATTTGTGTTCTTTGAAATTCTGTAGTTTGACAGCTGTGAAATTTTTTTCTATTTTTGGTCATAAGTGACCTCCATATTTTTTCATAAAATAGGCGTGACCGTAAAAATGTCAATTAATAAGCGTAAAGTTGCTCAAAAGGATAAATCCTATTTTAAAAAATAGTTTTTTTCAATGCCAAAAAAAGTCCTCTTTAAAAAAGTAAACAGCAACATTCCTCCTATAAAGGGGGTTGAACCGCGTAAAGTTACACAAAAAATTCAGTTTTGAGATTATTTTCCCCACACGTGTGGGGTTTAGCACAACTCGTATTTTGATTCATTTGTAACATTTCTACCATTTGTTTTGGAATATAATTCTTACTTTCCTCGAAAAGCTCATTTGCAATCTGATCGGGAATCATTTCCCAAAAACGAGCGTGAAAATTCTTTTTTGTACCACACATTTGTTTTAATTTATTTAGTATATAATAATAAATAAATATAGAAATTTATTTTGTTTTAAATGTATCGGAAACAATTTGAAAAAATTTTGAAAATTATGAACTCAGTTTATAAATAGAAATGTTTTTATTCAGATCGTTTCAAAATGTTTGAGGAGGAAACTATTGAGTGTTTGTTTTTGGTTTAAAAGATGCAAATATGGATTTGATGAGTGGCATTGGGAAATACTTGGAATGGAAAATATTTTTTAAAAAATAGAATATTGGTATATTCAAATATAATTTATAAAAGCATTTGGATTTGTTGCGTTTTCTGAATTGAAATTTTAGAATGATGATGTGTTTCTTTACTTTCGTAAAATCGCAATTTGTCTTAGCGCTTATCTTCAGGTTTTTAGGAACGGCACAAATTCGGCATAAAGTATTTTTCGTTGATTGAAAACCGTCCTAAAGGCTCGTTGCTTTGTCTTGGAGTTTTATTTCGCCGTATTGTAAGTTATTTTTTAAATAGATTTTAAAACTTATCCCAAATTTTGAAGAGAAATCGGCAGGCCATTTAACAAGTTCGTAACGAAGCGCTGTAGTTTCCACAGCTTGGATTTCCTTGTGTAGATGTTTATAGACTTTCCTGGTATTGGTTCCGTGTTGTTAGGGGATAAAATTTGATTTTTATAACCGTTACTTTGGATTTTATTGTAAAGAAAGCGTTAAAAACTTTCACTTTTATTATATTGAATTATACATTCGTAAGGGAGACAAATTTAAGAAGTTTAAAAACAAATCTTGACAGGTCCTGCATTCTATCAAAATAGAGAAGTCGAAAATTTACATCCGATAAAATTCCAAAGTGGATATTTTCAGAGAATGAAAAGTCCGCAAAAACAGAAATGGAATTTGGACGAAATCTAAGAATCCGTTTCAAAAGGCTTATAACAATGTAAAACGGGAAATCGGAACGAATATTGATCTTCAAGATAGACTTGAGCTTTATTCTTTTAAATCGATAAAGTTAATATGTCTAAACCTTTTTAGTGGACTACAAGCTCTAAAAAGGCTAAACTGTCAGGGCTGAATTTTGTTGACAAAAAAGTTTTATGCTTCGGCTCATAAATTCATTCGGAGAAAACTTGAGCTGAATAGAAATAAGCCCTAACATCGAAGGCAGGTCCGATTTACTTAGAGTCTGTTTTTAATAGGAGAAAAATACTATGCAAAAAAAAACATCTCGTGATCAGAAAACCAACGATCAACAACCTAGTTTTTGGGATTTATTGAGTCCATTGTTTGAGTTTGTCGATTCCTTATTTCATATCAGTAATGATACAGATGAGAATGGGACTATCGAATCGATCAAACGGGGAGTTAATTTTTCCGGTTCCGCTTTATGGATTTTGATTTTCGCGATCTTCATAGCATCAATCGGCCTAAATATCAATTCTACTGCGGTTATCATAGGAGCCATGCTCATTTCTCCTTTGATGGGACCAATTATGGGTGCGGGTTTGGCGCTTGGAATTTACGACTTCGAACTTTTGAAAAAATCCCTACGCAATCTTGCGGTAATGACACTTTTAAGCCTTTTTACTTCCGCAATATACTTTTTGATTTCCCCGCTTTCCGACGCTCAATCCGAACTTTTGGCGAGAACATCTCCTACCATATACGATGTGTTGATCGCATTTATCGGAGGTGCGACCGGTATTGTGGCAGGTTCTCGAAAAGATAAGATTTCGAACGCAGTTCCTGGAGTGGCAATCGCCACCGCTCTTATGCCTCCACTTTGTACTGCGGGTTACGGACTTGCGAATTGGAATTTAAAATTTTTCTTCGGCGCTTTTTATCTCTATCTGATCAACAGTGTTTTTATCGGAATCAGTACCCTAATTTTCGTACGTTATTTGAAATTCACTCGCACTGTTTATACGGACCCGGCGGTTGATAAAAAGATTTATCGTTATGTATATTTGGTATCCATCTGTTTGATTCTTCCTAGCCTTTATTTCGCCTATGATATCGTAGTCGATTCCTCGTTTAAGCGAAACGCGAAGAGTTATCTAGAAAATCATTTCTCGTTTGAAAAAAGTAAGATCCTCTCCGCAAACGTAGTAAGAAAAAGCGGCGAAAAAAAAATCGAAGTTACGATAATCGGTGAAACTTTGTCCGAAGAAGTTCTTTCCCAGTTGAAGACTCTTCTTCCTAGATATGGTCTGGAGGGAACTGAATTGAAGATTATCCAGGCTGGGGAAGCGGAGCACAAGAAGCCTGGAAATCTTTCTCTTGAAACCGGAGTTGGTTCGAAAAACCAGGAAGAGAAGATTCAACTTTTGGAAAACGAACTTCGAACTTTGAAGGATAAAAATCATTTGGTTCAATCTGTGGCGAAAGAGATCAACGTATTGTTTCCTTACGTGGAATCGTTTTCTTTCGGAGATTTTTTGGTCCAGAATGTTCAGGATTTTACCTCCTCGAAAGAGGTTACGATACTCGTAAAATGGAAACGTCCGATCAGTGACGTGGAAAAAAAACGACTGGAACTTTTTTTGAAACTAAGAATAGGAGTGGAAAGTTTAAAGGTCTTGGATCTCTGAATTTGATTCGGAAAAAGAACCGGCGGCTTAAAAGTAGAGATCTCAAGTATTTGCCACTTCCGAATTTGCGGTCCGTTCTAATTTTCGATCTAAGAGTTGGCCTTAAAATCGTATAATAGATAACGCCGGTTTTCGATAGATTATAAGAAATGATCGCTGATTTGCTGATTCTAACATGAACGGGTATTTGTATAATATTAGATTTAAAAAATTAAATATTATGGATTTCAACTTTTGGGATGGTTCGACTCTTTTTCGGGTAAATATGGAATCAGCTTTTGAGTTTCGATACAAAGACCCGTTTGGGGAGTTCCAGTACAATACGATGGTTCTTTGGAACGTGTTTGAGTCTGACATCTCGAAGGTGCACTAATATCCATTGAGTTTTGGGTTGTTGAGCTTAGTTTGGGTTTCTTTCCTATTTGATCTCTTTCTACAAAAAAAAACACTGGTAGAATAAGGGTCAGAGAAAAGAACCAGGAGCGGTTTTTTCACAGAGAGACGAAAACTTTTATGGGTCGGTAAATTCAAATCGACCGTAAATTGCTCCAGTCCTTTCACATCCCATAACTTTCTTCTGATAAGGGTGCTTTTGTGACCGAGATTTTAAAAATCCAGGACCTCAGGGCGGGAATTCAGACTGGCGATTCTGGAGAAATCAAAGAGATCGTAAAGGGAGTCAATCTCACGATTCGATCCGGAGAGATTCATGCCATTATGGGACCGAACGGCTCCGGAAAAAGCACGCTTTCCAACGTCATCATGGGCCATCCGAAATACCAAGTTTTGTCGGGTGATATTTTATTCGAAAAAAAATCCATTTTGGATCTTCCGACGAACGAACGTGCACGTCTCGGAATCTTTCTCTGCTTTCAATATCCTACGAGCATACCCGGAGTTACGATCGGAAACTTCCTAAAAACCATTGTAAAGTCCGTAAGAGGAAAGGAACTACCAGTCAAAGAATTTAGAAAAGAACTCAAAGAAGCCATGGCTGCGCTCGATATTCCGGAATCGTTTATCGCTCGTTATGTGAACGACGGATTTTCCGGAGGAGAGAAAAAGAGGAACGAAATTCTCCAAATGGGTTTACTCAAACCGAAACTTTCCGTATTGGATGAAACTGATTCGGGACTAGACATAGACGCGCTTCGAATCGTAAGCGAGGGAATCAACAGGAACAAAACTCCGGAAAAATCCATTCTACTCATCACACACTATCAAAGAATGCTAAATTACATTACACCCGATTTTGTTCACGTGTTTGCAAAGGGAAAAATCCTGAAGACCGGAACGAGAGAACTCGCGTTGGAATTGGAAGAAAAGGGATATGACTGGGTCCTTGCGGAATCCGGAGACTGAGACGAAAATGTCTTTAGAAACTCAGTTTGAGAATCTGCTTTCTCGTAGTGGAGAACCTCAGACTCTGAAAGATTTTCGCGCTAAGGTTTTTGCAAAATTTCGAACTCTGAAAATTCCGGGATCGGAAAACGAATCCTGGAGAAAAATTCCGCTTTCTAATTTTCATCCGGAAGAATTTACCGAACCCCCCGGCACGGACGCGGTTTCTTGGAAGGCTCCCGATGGAGTCAAATTTCAAAGAGCGGACTCTCTTTCCGGAAAAGAACTCGAATTCTTTTTAAACAACCTTGAAAGTATATTCCAAAAACGGAATGAAGAATGGTTTACGCTTTACAGCCTTTCCAACTTTACTCACGGGATCTATCTCGAAGTGGAAAACGATCTCATTCTCAAAGAAGAAATCGAAATCAAGTTTCGACTTGAGAAGGAAAATAAAATTCTCCCCATCTTTGTGGTAAAAATCGGAAATCACAGCAAGGCGTTTATCGCGGAACGATACGAATGCCCGGAAAAGAAAGACTTCAAACTCTTCCAAGGTCTTACCGTGATTTACACGGGAGCCGAATCCAGGGTTTCTTATGTCGGAATCGAATCCTTTGGTTCTTCCGTATTCCATTTTCAGAATCTGTTCTCTGATCAAAAGGAGAACTCAGACGTTAAGATCGCAAAAATCACTCCCGGGGGATATAAGGGCAAAAATCTTATAGGCGTCGAACTTTCCGGCAAAGGTGCGAGAGCGAGAGTGATCGGTTTGGCTCCGATGGCGGCGAGAGAATTCCAGGACTCTGAGGTGAAGATTGTTCACAAAGAAAGTCATACGGAAAGTTCGATTCTTTACAGAGGCGCTTTCAAGGATAAGGCACATCATATTTTTACCGGAAATCTTCATATTCCAAATTCCTGCAAAAACGTAAATGCGATTCAAATCAACAACAACCTTCTTTTGAGCCGTTCCGCTAGGGCGGAATCGATTCCGAAGTTGGAAGTGTATGCGGAAAACGTAAAGTGTGAACACGGGGCCACCGTCGGAGAGATTGACGAAGAACAGTTGTTCTATCTGGCTTCTAGGGGAATTGATGAGGACGAGGCCAGAAGGATGATCGTGGACGGGTTTTTAGGCCAAGTCATCGGTGAAATCGAATCCGATTCTATACAACAAGAACTTTTTGAGTTGATTGTATACAAAGTAGAAGGTCCGATATGAGCTTTCGTAAACTCGCAAATCTGTCCGAAGTCGAAAACGGGAAAGTCAAAGTAGTTGAAACCAGATATAATAGGATCGGGATCACGAGTTTGGACGGTAACCTTTACGCATTTGAAGACGTCTGTACACATGACGGAGAGGCTATATCTGAGGGGGAATTGTGTGGAGACGTAATCACCTGCCCGAGGCATGAAGCGCAGTTTTCCATCAAAACCGGAAAGGCGCTTTGTATGCCCGCTGTGGAAGATCTCCCCGTGTATCCCGTGAGAATCGTAGGTGACTCCATTGAAGTGGATTTGGAGGATTGAAATACATGAATTTCTCAGCCGAAAGAATTAGAACTGATTTCCCGATTTTGGGAACAATGATGAACGGGAAACCTCTCGTCTTTTTGGACAGTGCGGCTAGTTCTCAAAAACCCTTTACGGTCATCGATAGAATCGAAAAGTATTATAGAGAAGAGAACGCAAACATACATCGTGGAATTTATTATCTTTCTCAAAAGGCCACGGAAAAATACGAATTGAGTAGAATTCGTCTTTCTAAATTTATTGGGGCCCAGTGCGCGAAGGTTTGTATCTTTACGAGAAACGCGACCGAATCGATCAACTTAGTCGCTCAGACTTGGGGAAGGACTCAAGTCAAAGAAGGAGACGAGATTGTACTCAACGAACTCGAACACCATTCCAACATCGTACCTTGGCAAATTCTCGCTCAGGAAAAAAAAGCGGTATTAAGATTCATTTCTTTGAACGAAGACAGCACGTTGGATCTGAGCAATTTGAACGAGATCATCACGACTAAGACAAAGTTAGTCGCCGTTGCTCAGATGTCGAATGTGACCGGAACGATTCACGATCTCGCTCCGATTCAGAAAAGAGCGAAAGAAGTAGGGGCCAAGGTTCTTGTGGACGGGGCTCAGGGGGTTTGTCATCTACCGGTGAATATGAAGGAAATGGATTATGATTTCTACGTATTTTCCGCGCATAAGATGCTCGGCCCAACCGGAGTCGGAGTTCTTTACGCAAAAGAGGAAATATTAGAAGAGATGCCTCCTTGGATGGGAGGAGGGGATATGATCGCTCACGTTTATAAGGAAAGATCCACGTATGCGGAACTTCCTTCCAAACTTGAGGCGGGAACTCCTAACATCGCGGGAGTGATCGGTTTCGAGTCTGCGATCGAATATCTTGAAACGATCGGAATGCAGGAAGTCAGAAATCACGAAGTGGAACTTCTCACTTACGCGCTCGATCGACTGGACGATTTCGGCGGATTAGAACTTTACGGAACGAGAGATTTATCCAAAAGAGGAGGAGTAATTTCTTTCAACTTTCCGGGAGTGCATCCGCACGATGTCGGAACCATTCTAGACGAAGAGGGAATTGCGATCCGGGTCGGACATCACTGCGCTCAACCTTTTATGGCGTTTAAGAATATACCGGGAACTTGCCGAGCGAGTCTCTATCTTTACAATACAAAAAGCGACATCGATCGGTTGATAGAGGGTCTAATTAAGGTGAAGGAGATATTCTCCCGTGTCCTTAAGCGATAGTCTTTATAAAGAAGTTATACTTGATCACTATCAAAATCCGAGATTTCGAGGTAAGCTTGAGCCTGCGGATCTATCTGAACATGGGATCAATCCTCTATGTGGAGACGAACTCGAACTTACGATCAATCTTGACGGAGATAAAATTGCAGACGTTCGTGTAATGGGAAAGGGATGTTCGATTTCTCAAGCCTCCGGTTCCATGATGGCCGAATCAATTCGCGGAAAAACAGTTTTCGAAGCGGAACATATTCTTTCCCGTTTTAAAAATATGTTCCTGGAAGACAAAGATCCTAAGTTTGACGAAGAATTGGAAGACTTAGAATCGATGGAATCCGTGAAAAAAATTCCTGCAAGAATCAAATGTGCGGTTCTTCCTTGGAATACTTTAGAAAGGGCGCTCTCTCGAATCGAAAAGTAGCGGAATTTACTGTAATTGAATAGAAATTTGTGGGAACTCCATGCTTTAGGATCAGGGATTAAAGTTTGCTGATTTTGTCTACAAATGATACATAAAAAAAGATTCTAGTGGTCAGTTCGGTTGAAAACGTGGGGAAGTTCCTGCAAATTTCGGGCGGTTCCGCTTCGCGGACCGGGCTCGCAGCTCCGGTCGATCCATTGAGTTGTCATTTTGGAGAAGCAAATTTTTCGGATCGACCCCGCTTTGATCCCTACCGCGGGGAGAGATCAGATTGTGGGCTGTAAATTGGGAGTTCCCACAAAAGTTTTACGAAGAAATAAATCTGCCTTTACAACATGTCGTAAATGGAAGTTTCTTTTACAGAAATATTGAAGTTGTAAGGTTCTTGCGTAAGCTCTAAGAAGTTTTATAATCAATAGAAGGTAAGAAAAAGAGATCAGAGGAGGAACATGGAAATGTTAGAAGCTCCTACAAACACATTGGAAGGACAGATCTACGAAGAAGTGAGAAAAGTGGAAGATCCCGAAATCGGAATTTCCGTCGCTGAGCTTGGACTCATTTATAGGATTAAGGTAGAAGGTTCTAAAGCGAAGATTGATATGACTTATACTTCGATGGCATGTCCGGCTGGTCCTCAGATGAAACAACAGATCAAGGATCATGCACTCCGAGTGGAGGGAATCACCGATGCTGAAGTGGAAGTTGTTTGGGTCCCTAAATGGGACCCGAGAGAAATGGCCACGGAAGAAGCCAAAATGGATTTGGGGATTTTTGATTGATTCGAATTTTCGAAATTTGTTCGTTCAGTAAAATAAATGAATTTTATTTAGATCTGTCCCAAAACGGTTCAATATCCTATAGGAATTGAATAACAAAAAAGTCTGTTCGAAATCTATAAATTTGCACCAGGGGTGTAGTTTATGGGAACTCCAGCACTTTGAGGGTAAAGGTTAGAATGAATATACAAACTAATAATATTGTTTTGGGCTTTGAAACACGGAAAGACCCAAATTTTATTTGTAGAAAAAATTAGAACGTTCTCTACGCGAACGAACTCACCTTAAAAGACAAAAGCAGAAAACTCCGACGAGTTTTGGCGAAATTAGTTCATTTTTTCAGCTTATTGGATTTTTTGTTCGCTATATCAAATATTCCTTGCATCAAAAATAAGAATATTTTCCATCTACCCAAAAGGCTTTTTCCGGACCGATTCCGCGTCTGGAAATCTTTTGGGGATTTTCATGGTAGCTAAAACTTTTTCTAAGGTAAAAAACAAAACACACTCTAAAACAAAGACAAAAGCCGCTTCCGTAAAAAAGACAAAATCGAAAGTTGCTTTTGCTTTATCAAAGGGATTCATCGATTTTAAAAATCCTCTTCCCCTAGTCTATCAGCCGGATTCTGAGGAACAAAAAGGTAAACAAAAGCTGATCCAATGGATCAAAAGCAACAAACATACGTTAGTTGATGATCTCAAAGAATACGGAGCTATTCTTTTTAGAGGATTCGATGTGTTTTCTCCTCAGGATTTTGAAGATGTGATTATTAATGTGGACTCCAATCTAAAGAACAATTATCTCGGAACGTCTCCAAGAAATCAGGTGACTAAATATACATTTACCGCGACGGAACTTCCGCCCGCATATCCAATCATGCAACACGCGGAGATGAGTTTTTTGGATTCTCCTCCTAAAAAACTTTTCTTTTATTGTAAAAAAGCTCCGGAAAAGTTCGGAGAAACTCCTATCACCGATCTCAGAAAGGTTTTGAACGAAGTTCCTGTCTTTATTCGTGAAAAATTCGAGAAAGAAAAAATTCGTTACTCCAGAGTTTATGACGGCCCTTCGAATCGATCTCGTTTTCAGTTTTGGAAAACAAAACGTTGGGACGAGATGTTTCAAACAAAAGATAGAGAAAAGGTAGAAGAGATTTCTAAAAAACAAAACTTTAAGGTGGAATGGTTCGGTAAGGATAACTTGAGATTGATTAACACTACATTAGCGATTCGTAAACATCCGGAATTCAAATCGTTAGCTTGGCATAATCACTCTCAAGTGTTTCATATCGACGCGGCTCGTAAAGAATATTGGAGAATCTTTGCTCACCAGAAAACGATTCGTAGTTTTTTAGTAGGAATCACACTTGAAATTCTTACTTTTATAAAAAAGATCACGACTAAAAAAGAATACTTGGACACGCACTGCACTTACGGCGACGGTCAAGAAATTTCAGGACAGGAACTGAAAAGAATTCAAGACGCGTTTTGGAACAATATCTCTCTTTTTTCTTGGCGAGAGGGAGATATACTCATAATTGATAATTATTCGGTTTCTCACGGACGGCATCCGTTTACCGGTCCGAGGGAAATTTTTGTGGCTTGGGCAGATTAAGATGATGTCGGAATTAGATGCGGTTCGAATTAATTTCAACGAAAGTGGTTTAGTTTTTTTAAATTTGCTTTTAGGATTGATTATGTACGGGATCGCCTTGGAACTTAAATTGGAGGATTTTAAATTACTCTTCGATAACCCTAGAGCGTCCATTACTGGTATCTTGTCGCAATTTATTCTTTTCCCGTTTGCGACTTATCTTCTTCTTTGGATTTTAAATCCACCTTCGGGAATCGCGCTTGGGATGCTTCTTGTTGCTGCCTGTCCTGGTGGAAATATTTCTAATTTTATCACTCTTCTTGCAAAAGGGAATACGGCTCTTTCGATTTCGCTTACCGCCTTTTCTTCGGTTCTTGCTATTTTTGCAACTCCGTTCAACTTCTTTTTCTGGGGGAATTTGTATCCTCCTGTTCAAGCGGCTCTGAAAGAAATAACACTCAATCCTTGGGATGTCTTTAAAGCGATCTTAATCATTCTAGTGATTCCAATTTTTCTAGGTATTTTGACGAAGAGGTATTTGCCGAAAAACGCGGTAAAATTGACGAAACCTCTCAAAGTTCTTTCTGGTTTTATCTTTATTGCGTTTTTATTGATCGCACTTCTTGCCAATTATCAGATATTTTTGAAAGTGATTCACAGAGTATTTCTTTACGTTTTTCTAATGAATACTACCGGTTTTTTATTGGGGTATTACTTTGCGAAACTGATTCGTTTAGACGAAAGGGATGCTCGTTGTATTTCCATAGAGACCGGAATTCAAAATTCGGGATTAGGACTGGTTTTGATTTTCGCGTTCTTCGGAGGTCAAGGAAGTATGGCGATCATTGCGGCGGTTTGGGGAATCTGGCACGGGCTTGCTGGTGTAAGTCTTGCTTGGTTTTGGTCTAGAAAAAAAATTTCTTTTTAAAAGTTCAGACGGTTTCGAAGGGCTTTCGATTCTGATAGAGTTCCGAAATTTTCGGACGGATTTTCGACTTCGTGAAGAAACGATTTTCGTTCGATTTTCCCTTTCGGATTTCTTTTTGTTTTTCTTTCGGGAGATGTAAGACGGTTCTGCATTCTTCCGTGCAACATCCTTCGAATTTTTCGGAACAGTCGTCACACTGGATGAAAAGGATATGGCATCCTGGGTTTGCGCAGTTTACGTGACGATCGCTTTTCTTTCCACACTGATGACAAGTGGAAATGATCTCGTTACCGATCGTTTCTTGAAGACGTCCGTCGAATACGAAATTTTTTCCTCTAAACTTGGATTCCAGTCCTTTTTGGGAAATTTCGTGCGCGTAAGAGATGATTCCGCCGTGAAGTTGATTGACATCCTTAAATCCGTGATGTTTGAGCCAGGCGCTTGCTTTTTCACAACGGATGCCTCCCGTGCAGTACATTAAGATTTTCTGATCTTCTTTTCCATTTAGTAACTCCAGTAAGATTTGAAGCTCTTCCCGGAAGGTGTCGGATTGTGGAAGAATGGCGTTTTCAAAATGACCAATTTCACTTTCGTAATGATTTCTTACGTCGATTACGATGGAATTTTTATCCTCCATATAGTGATTGAATTCTTCTGCGGAAAGGTGCTTTCCAACATTAGTCACATCGAATGCATCGTCATTCAATCCATCTGCGACAATTTTATTCCGCACTTTTAAATCGAGTTTTAGAAAGGACTTGTGATCATCTTTCACGGCGATTTTAAAAAGCATGTCCTTGAATTGAATTCTAGAATTCAAATTCTCCTTAAAAGAATTCAGATTGTGAGAAGGAATTGAAAGTTGGGCGTTGATTCCTTCTCTTGCTACGTAGATTCTTCCCAGAACTCCGAGGGCTTCCCATTCCACGTAAAGCTGGTTCCTGAGTTCTTGTACATTTTCTAAAATGACATAACGATAAAAGGAGATAGTTGTTCTTGGAAAGTTTTCGGTCTCAAGACGTTTTTTCAGAATCTCTTTCCCGTAGATATTGTGGAGAGGACGTTTTTTAGCGAGGGTCTTTTTTTGAAGATCGTCCCGATTTGCCATACATTCTTAACTTTGAAATGGAGACTTTTCTTGACAAGTCTTTCTTACGGGATTCGTCTTTCGGAGCGCAGATGTTGGAATCTCCTCTTTTTGACTCGATGTCTTAAACATTGTTATTCATTTGGTAACATAGATTCGATTTTGAGAATGACCTGTTCAAAACCCTTATTTGCCGTACATGTACTTTCGAAATATTGAATCTATTTGGTGCTTTTGCCGATTGTATCAACGGAGTGTTCTCCTTTCCTTGAATGAATTTTCGGATAAAATTCTATGCTTTCGCCGAATGGATTTCAAAATTTTTTGTCCCATCAGCAACGGAATAATACAATCGCAATGATTCCAAGAGAGTAGATGCGGGTCTATATCCCATCACAATAGCTCCCGTTATACTTATGATCATTCCAAGCGCCAGAGAATGTTTGAGAGGCTGATCCGGTGCGAGAGGTGTAGTAACGTAACTGTTTAAGATTCCAAATCTGATCTGCAAATACAAAGAGAGAGTCTGATATAACAACACCTAACTATGGATAAACGCCGGTCTCGTGTAGGATCGCATCTACAAGGGCGGAAAAAATTCCGATCGTTAAAACCCAGCGAATACCACTCCTATTCTCTTGTTTCTTTGGATTGATAGAGCACGGTAACAGAGAGTAGAGTTGTCTTCTAAAGTTATCTCTGTCGGCTATTTAATGCATTTCCGGAATACCAAGACTCGTCGAATGCTTCCATGGCGATGATACGTTCCGAACAGATGATCTCTTGGTACTATACTATCCGTTCCCATATTTCTTCCGCCTTTATTGCGTCATATACAGCGAAAAGGCCATCCACTTTTAAATCGATATCACAAACAATCAGAACTCCTTCGAACCATTTTTCCGTAACTCTCTATTTTTCATTGTATAAGGATGGCTCGTCTTGCCGAATCTGCAAGTACGACAAATTCGGCATCAAGGCGCTCTACTTGTTGGTAAACAATTCATATTTTATATAACTAATAAGCTGATAGGAACTTTTTTTAAATTCTCTTTCTTATAGTTTCTTTTTGTCTGTGGGATTTATTGGATCTTGGGATTGAAAAATAATTTATGATCGTCAGATTCGGGGAGGATAGGATGAGAAAATGATCCGTTAAAAATCGGATCCCTCATGGAGTATTTAAAAATGATTTCGATCAATTTTGGAAAATTTGATGAGATACTTTAAGAAAATATTATATTATTAACGTTTGAAAGGGGACCTGATTTTTTAGGATCGTGGTTACACTTTTTCTAAATTCAAAATAAAGGCGGTCTTTGAACATTAGGCGTCGATCGTATTAATTTTTAAGTGAAATATAAACCTTTTTTGAAAATCTGGTTTTAGAAACTTAGAGCACATCGATTATGATTAAAATATCCGGCCTAAACAAGGCTTTTACAACCAAAGTTCTTTTTGACGACTTAAACTTGAGCATCAATCGAGGAGAAAAGATCGGCCTGGTCGGTCGAAATGGCCACGGAAAGTCCACACTCTTTCAGATGATTCTTGGAAACGTTGAACCTGATTCAGGTATAATCTCGGTTCCTAAAGGTTATAAAATCGGTCATCTTCAGCAGCATCTTCATTTTACCAAACTTACGGTTTTAGAAGAATGTGCTCTTGGTCTTCCCGAAGGGGAAGAATACGAAACCTGGCAGGTTGAAAAAATTCTTTCCGGCTTGGGTTTCTCTGAACAGGACATGGAAAGAAATCCGAATGAATTTTCCGGAGGTTATCAGATCCGGATGAATCTTGCGAAACTTCTCGTTTCAGCTCCCGACATGCTGATGCTTGACGAACCGAACAACTACCTCGATATCGTTACCATTCGTTGGCTTGAAGAATTTTTGCGAGAATGGGAAGGCGAAATCATATTAGTAACTCATGATAGAGGATTTATGGATGCAGTAGTCACTCATACAATTGCGATCCATAGAACTAAAGCGATCAAGGTCCAAGGCGATACGGATAAACTTTACAACCAGATCAATCAATCCGAAGAGATCTACGAGAAGACTCGCTTAAACGAGGCAAAAAAACGTAAACAAGAGGAGATATTTATCGCAAAGTTTAAAGCGAAAGCGAGTTTTGCTAGTCGAACTCAGTCCAGAGTCAAAAAATTAGAAAAACAAGGAGAGATGAAAGCTCTAGAAAAAATTCAGGATTTAGAGTTATATTTTAATAGCGCTCCTTTTGCCGCCAGTCAGATGTTGTCCGCAGAGAATCTTTGTTTTTCATATGATGGAAAAAAACCGTATCTCATCGAAAACTTTTCCATCGGTGTGGGGAATAAAGAAAGAATTTGTATCATCGGTAAGAACGGAAAAGGGAAATCCACTCTTCTTAAAATTCTCGCGGGGGAACTCGAACCTTCCCAAGGAACGATTAAAAAACATCCGATTTTGAAAGAAGGTTATTTCGGTCAGACAAACAAACTTAATCTCAATGAAAATTCGACTGTGGTCGAAGAAATCATGGTTTCTGATCGATCTTGTACGGAATGGCAAGCTAGAACGATTGCGGGTGGTCTGATGTTTTCTGAGGATCAAGCACTTAAAAAAATTAAAGTCCTTTCTGGTGGTGAAAAAAGTAGAGTGCTTCTCGGAAAAATTCTTGTGACCCCTTGTCATCTTCTTTATCTTGACGAGCCCACGAATCACTTGGATATGCAATCTTGTGATTCTTTGATCGAAGCAATCGATGAATTCGAGGGTTCCGTCATCATGGTTACTCACGACGAACTTCATTTGCGTGCCGTCGCAACAAAGTTGATTGTATTCGATAACGATACGATTCGAATTTTTGATGGTTCCTATGATGACTTTCTAAACGAAGTAGGTTGGTCGGATGAAGATTATTAATAAATTCGAATATTTTATATTTTTTATGTATTTTTCCCGAGCATCTTTCGGTTATTTTAAGGCTTTATTTTGGGATTTTAAAAAGGGCTTGCAAAGTCTATGTTTGATTTTCGAAGGATAAGACGTTCAGCTTTGGATATCCAGTCCTTCTCTCTCTGGTTTGGATAAAAATTTTTCGGATAACTCTATTCATTTGAACGAGGAGGTTTGTTTTTAAAAGATATTTTAAGATTGTTACGTTCTGAAACTTGTAATTTATGTATCAAAAAATAGGGAAACAAATCTCAATCTCATTAAGTCTGTTTCCTATTTTGTTTTGTTGTCGTAATTTTCTTACACTGGGCTTTGAGTGAACTATTTCGACTGAAAAGTACCCCCGCCGTAAAAGAAATAAGCGGTGGGTATAACTCTTAGTTTTCAGTATAGAGTCCGAAGTGTCTGGAAGAAGCGGCTGTACATCCGCCCGTCGAGCAGGCGACCATAGCTACCGTAATCTTACCATTCACCGTGCGTGCGATCAGAACTAAATTATCGTTTGCGGCCAGTGGTATTCCCCCTCCGCCATTTCCAAGTGTCGTAGAGGCCGAAATGCCGTTTGTGAATACAGGAACATTAGTAGAAGAGTTACCATTGTTTTGGGCTGTTAGGGTTCGAGCATCTATATTCACTCCGTTACAAGCCCCATTTAAACACGTGAACTTGCCACTGACAAAGGAATCAATGGTTGCCGCATTGGCTCCTCGTAGATTGTCAAAACCGAGAAGTGTTTTGCCGTTTAGAATTCCTGAGCCGTTTAGGTTAACGTCTTTGGCTAAACCGAAAAAACCACCTTTATCCGTTCCCATATCTAAAATAAGTACACCCGTTGAAGAAACGAATGCAGTTTCACCGGTAGCCCATGCAACTTTACCATCGGTACAAATGCCGTTATTAAGGTTTACTGCGGTACCCGCACCACCCAAAGTTGTGATTGTTCCTGCAATGAATTTCTGGTTTGTTCCGGTGATGGTTAAGGTGCCATACCCACCTTGAAACGCGCCGACCGCATTCCCGAACATTGCTTGAACCATATTAAACGTTCCACTTACGTCAGAGCAATTCGAGCTTTTTTCCGTGTACACCTCTGCACGCATTGCAGTTACGGGCGCTCCACCCGCGTTTGAGTAACCGGAAATTGGTGTAGCCAGAAGTCCCACTCCTGCGATGGGAATGGCGAATCCGCCTTGTGTGTAGGACGGTGCGGACAAAAGAGCTATGAAAGGGCTCGCTGAATATGTGGCTACCTGTCCGGAGATTTTTTCATTCGTTGTAAGATTCGTGAACGAAAAATTCCCATAATTGGCTTTCACCATATCTCCGGTCATAACGTCACCCGGGCTTTTTGTACCGCCATAAGAAACGTTTGAGCTATTCGTTGTTGAAGTCCCGGCTAGTAAGGCCGCTACGGCTAAGAGAATTGAAGAATCATCTTTTTCCTTCTTGCAGTTCAGAACTGTCATACTGAGAACCACAAATGAGGTTAAAAGACGAGTAAAATGCGATGTGCAAAGGTGATTCATAAAGTGGCAGAGTCGGAAATGTTATATAAATGGCAATCATTAAAAAGCCTTTTAGTAAAATTAAAATGATATTTTTCTCTGTTTGTTGGCCGAGCGTTAGATGTAAGCTTTGTAAGCTGTAAAACCTCGTATGTAGATGTGTATTTATAAAGAGTCGGCTAAGTATGTCCGTTTAAAACCATTCGTTCCTATATAATAAAGTATCTTTTGCATTTTCCATTCAGGCGGCAGAAGATCCGAACGCTCAAGATTCTATCTACGGAAAATCCTGGAAAAAAATCTTTCATCCTATTGGTTTCACAAATTGAATTGAACTTGGAAGTCTGGATCGAAAACGAAAACACAGTAAATGAGTAAAACCAAATCGGATTCCGATTTCGCATATCTTTCTTATGTAAGATTTTATCGATATGGTTCCGATGGTGACAGAACGGAATTCAAGAAGTAAGGTAGGTCGTCTGCCATTTCAATCAGAAATTAAAACTACAAGAAATGGATTGTGCGGAACAGTCTAAAGTCCTTCTATGAAGTGAGTTATACACTTAGAGAAGAAACGGTTCGCGGCTTCAAGAAGTTAAATCTAAAAGAATATTTTGCCGGACATATAATCTCGTATATAAAAGAGGTAAATGACTTTCAATACATATATATTAAAGTCTCCAAAAAATATCAAAATATTTGAAATATAAATCTAAAAAAATGCCTTATAAAAAATCCTTTGATAGAGCCGCGATTTTCAAACGATAAAAATACTGTTTATAAAGGTCTTTGGGGCGTGTCTTTTTTACTTGGACTTATATGCCGTTTCCGAAACTCCTTATGAAAATAAAAACTTCAAGAAATTGCAAAATTAAAGGATTGTAATATGCAGATTTGGATCAATCTGATCAAGAAAGGGAAAAATGTTTGGGGCCAGATGATCGATTGGACGCTTCCCTGACGTCTTGAAAAAATGGAACGAACCGTTCTATGCTCTGTATGTATGTGATTAAAAGAGGTAAAACAAAATCGAATTAAAATAGCAAAAGGACAGCGCTGAGCTGAATCGGTTCGGAGGGAAAAACGGAAAGATGAAACGATTCAATTATTTAATAAAAACGGAATATTCTAGATTTTAAAACCGATAAATCCCCAATTCTTTGCGGGTTCGATCAAGGACATTTGTGATCGTATTTCGGGCTTTTTCTTGTCCTTTTTTGAGAGTTGCTTCCACAAAAGATTTGTCTTCCCCGATTTTTTCTCGTTCCTTACGAAAAGGAGCAAAGTAATCCAAGGTATCCTGTAAAAGTTGTTTTTTAAGATCTCCGTATCCAGTTCCGGGGATTAAGAACTTCTGTTTGAGGGCTTTTCTTCCTTTTTCATCTAAAAACAAGGAATGAATCGCATAAATATTACTTTTGGAAGGATCTTTGACTTCGTCGATTCCTGCGGAGTCGGTTGTGATAGACATTATGGATTTCTTAAGTTCTTTTTCGGAATCGAAAAAGTTGATCGTGTTTCCGTAAGACTTAGACATTTTCTGTCCGTCAGTACCGGGAACCAAGGCCGTTGTTTCGTCGATTTCCGGTTCGGGGATTTTAAAAACGGGACCGATTTCCCGATTGAAATTCGAAGCGATATCTCTTGCAAATTCCAAATGTTGTTTTTGGTCTTTACCGACAGGGACCCGATCGCTGTCGAAACCGAGAATATCCGCCGCCATCAAAACCGGATAGAAAAAAAGCCCGCCTCCTGGATTGAAACCTTTTGCAACCTTATCTTTGTAAGAATGCGCCAAGCTCAACTGATTGACGGTGATCGAATGACTCAGATACCAGGTAAGTTCGGTAACCTCCGGAACTCCAGATTGTAGCCAAAACGTACATTGATCTGGATCGATTCCCAGGGCTAAAAAATCGCAGACCGCGTTGAATGTATTTTCTTTTTGTTTTTCTTTCGAAGAGAACGTAGTTAAAGAATGCAGGTCCGCAATGAAACAAAATAAGTCTGTCGAATCCTGATATTCTTTGAGCTTTCGAATGACAGAGAAAAAATTTCCTAAATGAAGCTTGCCGGAGGGTTGGACTCCTGTGAGAATCCTCATGCTTCCTCCATTCGCTTTGTCTCATAAGGTTTACCGGAAAGTCTCTCGTATTCTTTCGTCAGAGATCCGAGTTCCGCGTCTAGTTTTTTATGTAAGGTTAATTTGGTAATTGTGGATTTATCCTTATAAATCACCGCATAGTTATAGAAGAGTTTCGTCATCTCCAAAAAGGCGAATTCTAACGTTTTCCCGTTCAATCGATTTCCCGAAACGATGGTCGAATCACCGTAAGGGATAAATCTGTGAAGAATTTTGATTTCTTCGATTACTTTCTCTTTGGAAACCAAAACTCTTTCGTTCAGTTTGCCGGAAGCCTCGTATTGTTTTGCGAGTAGATGATTTTCAACAATGATATTGATTTTCTCCGCAAATTTTCCCATAAATGCAGCAGCATCTCCGAGTAACTTCAAAAGATTCTGGGTAATCTGATCTTCCACTCCTACCGTTGAAGTCGTATGTTCGTTGTAAGTCGCGAAGCTGTATTGAAAGCTAGGATATTTTTTATTAAACGCGTCTAAAAGGCGGAGTAGATTGTTGATTTGTTCGATATCACTTTTAAAAAGACCGGGATGCATAATAATTACGTCTTTACTCTGATTTTTGGTACCTATCTTAACGGTCCCTTCTAAAATCGGAGCATAGGAAGCTTGGAGATCCCTAAGCAATAAATACATCAATTTATGAGGAGTCCCTTTAAAGGCAGATTTCATGGACGCAGACTGCATATTTTCGGGAACGTGATTTTCAAAATAATCGTCTACGATCAGATTCAGAAAGTCGAAGTTCATTCTTCCTTTATCGTCGATTCGGAAATATCTTTCTCTTAGGCTTTGTAGTTCGTGCTTACGGTTTAGTCTGGTTTGGATATCGTCCGCAAGACGAAGCAGAGTTGTTTCCACTTCTTTTATGATGTCAGGAGAACCCTGAAATTTAGTTTCATTGATCGGAGGAACGTTGAGTTGTTGAACGATTTCGTTCCAAGTGATCATTCGTTTGGTCGCGACGATATGGAATGCCCGAATCGCGTCAGACATTTTAGGTCTTCCGCTTTCAAGGTTCAATCCGTAAGAAAGTCCCGCCATAATCTGAGGCATTTTTGGAACCAGTTTTTCGTCCTTACGCACCAGTTCGGGAACCTCCGTCATGATGATATCTTTGCAGTCTTCTCTACTTAAATGTCTTGCATAATAAAGTTCTAATTTAGTCGCGCGATTCAAAAAAATTTCCGGAGAGATCTGATCTATAAATAAACTGTCCAAAGAAATGATGCTATTGAGAAGTTTATTAAAATTTAATACTACATTGTATATGAGAGGCTTCCAATATCTCCAGCCTTGTTGTTCGCAGAATCGAAGCGCTTGGATCGTAGCGATGATTTGGTCTTCCTTTAAGAATTTGAACAAATTGTGAACACCGCCGGAAACCTGTAGTTTTCTTCCTAAAAAACCTACATCGATCGTTCCGGATTCTTTTGCAAATTTGTTGATCGCGGGATTTCCACCGAAAAGGTTCGCCAAAAATCCGATACCCGCCCCTCCGGAAGAATTGGATTCCATTCTTCGAGCGGGTTTGGGGGTGGCTTTTGTGGAGGTCGCCGAATTTCTTTTAGGTCTATCTTCTTCCGACTTTTTGTTTTCTTCCTGTCTTTTTTTCTCGAACTCTTCGTCGATTTTTCTCATCAAATCGATTCGAATAAAGATATCATTCGACTTTTGAATGACTTCGTCGATCTGCTCCTGATGTTCGGGACTTCTCTGTTTTCTATAGAGATCCGCGAATGTCTTATGGGCGTCAGTCCTTGAGTTTACAGACAAGAG
>NZ_CP024871.1:2990000-3055000 GCF_000306675.2 Leptospira mayottensis 200901116 | reverse complement strand
AATAAAATATAGAAGTTCCCACAAATTGCGTCCCTTTGGTAGTTTACGAGCTTTCGTGCATATTTTGTAACTGTTACGTTTCCGTCGAGGTTTCTATTTCTGAGGTTTTTAAGACAAGCTCTAAATCTTAAGTAAGTAAAAATATATGGCTGAAGGGATCGGGGAGGAAAGTCAGGATTCCAAATACTGCATTATTTGGTTATTCCGTCTTTCGGAGCCTATATAAAAGCCGTTGTATAAACTAGGTTTTCAAATGGATCAACTTCCATCCCGAAAAACGAAATATTCAAGCTACTATTTAATTTATCTCGTACTACGACGGACACAGTATTTTCCTCAAAATCCAAAAGGGGTCTATAGTTGACAGCTCTTATAAACGTGAATGAAATTGTTTTATTGAAATTGTAGCTTGCGTTTTAAAACGAGAAAAGACGAACTTAAACATCCTCTGAATGGCGATTGTTTCCTTTGTGGTCTAAATTCGTGTAAACTTCCTTTGATAGAAAAGGCCCAGCATCTTTTCATTTGGTCTAATCTGTTTCGAAATAATTCGTCTTGATTTTTGTGTTTTGAGTTTTTTCTGATTTCATTTTCAACGGGTTTTCTAAAAATTTTTTATTCTTTCCGATGATTTTTGTTTTTAAATATTTGTCTTTGGATAGAATTTTATTTACGTTATATGTCATTTAAACTTTTTTTTGGGGGACGACTCATTAGATTTCCATTTCTGAAGTTTAAAAGAGTTTTTGTTTTAAAATTCAAAAGCATAAAAATGGTACCGAATTAATGGGCGATTTTGTAAAGATGCAAAAGTTCTTATAAAATCGCGTCGAATTAGGAATTACTGGCTTTTTTTGAATAAGATCGAATATTCTAACTTTTGAAACAAGCTCGTCATAGTATTCTTTTTACGCGTCCGAGTAGTAGAATTCAAGCGGAGATGGAATAGGTAAAAGCCGGGAGTTTTTCTATTTCAAGAATAACTTTTTTTCGAATGTTTAATTGAAGATGTCCTTCCCGCGTTTTATATCGAAAGGAGGGAAGGAACGTTTTTTAGTTACAAGCGTTTGGAGCCACTCCTCCACCCGCGTAGTAAACGAGAGTCGCATTGTTATAGTTTCTTATATCTAAACCATCGATATGGGTCGAAGACATCGTAGGCGCAAAGTGATCCCAGTAGTTATTCATTGCATATTGAGTTTGTGGAAAGTTAGCACTTCCTACTATCATCACATCCTCGTATGTATTGCAGGAAAAAGTATTTTTTCCCGTGCTTCCGGTCGCTCCCTGTCCCAAATCAAGCCCATCCGTAGTGGAAATACCTATGAAATTTTGAGAAATTACATTGTTCTCCACTTTGTCCTCGGAAGCTCGAATGCCGCCATCTTCAATTCCCCAATAGTTGGAAGTGATTTGATTTCCAGAGATTATATTACTACCGATAGCCGTTACGGTAAAATATTCAATATAGATACCGGCTCCCGAGGGCATCGCAGTGATCGTATTATTTCTAATTCTTATGGATACGAAATTCTGTATGGAAATCCCTCTTGTAAAATAACCTCCCGGGCTCATCGGGTTCGGGTTGATGATTTTAAATCCGGCAATTTGAGAATTGTTTTTCGGGATGATAGTGGCATTCCAAGCGGTATTATTTATATCGAATCCTCCTCCGTTGATCCAAGTGGGTCCTGTTTTAGGAGTGGTTCCCGGCGGCCCCGCATAAAAGGAAGAAGAGCCTCCAATCAACCCCTTTCCGTCATAGTCTCCGTATAAGTTAACCCCATCCGGAATATAAATGGGAAATGTCTCTCCGATGGACGTGTCGTAAGTTCCGGGCGCAGCATAAATCACTTTTGTACCGTCGGCCTTGGAGGCTAAAATTGCCTTTGTGATAGTACGGTAGGGTGCGGACTTTGTACCTGCGTTGGAATCGTTCCCGGAAATGGAATCCACGTAATGCGTGGGTATATCAATGATCACTAGTTCCGAAGATTTCCGATCTAAAGTTAACGATTGTTGTTGATTGATAATTCCCAAAAGTAACTGGGAAGAATCGTTACTTTCTCCTGCACATTCGACTAACAACAATATTGTGAAAAAAATACTGAAAATTTGTTTCATCTGAATTCTCCTTGTTTCAAGAATTCGGAATTCTAAAATTAAGTTGAAAATTGTCAAGTTTGTAGTGGTATCTTTTTTTATTTCAAAAAAATAACATCAGCTATAAATACAAAATAATCGAAATTAAAATTCAAAAAAGAATAGCTACTAACGACATGATTGTGTTAGGCGATCCTACAATGAAGTTTCTGATTAATTTGGATTCGAAACTTGTTGCAAGTTTCTTAGAAAATGCAACGTGAGCACTCGTTTACCAAGTAGCGAGTGAAATCAACCCGGGCATGGGGGCTCAAGCCAATATACAGATTAAGCCCATAAGAGGGCAGTTTTTGAGGCTTCTCGCTCAAATCAGTGGGGCGAGGAGAATTGTAGAAATTGGAACGTTTACTGGATATTCTTCTCTTTGTTTTGCTTTCGCTTTGCCGGAGGACGGAAAAATTCTTTGTTGTGACATCAGTGAAGAATGGACTCGGATCGCTCGGAAATACTGGAAGGAAAGCGATCTTGAATCTAAGATTCGTTTGAAGATCGGATCTGCATTAGAGACTTTGCAACTACTCTTGGATTCGAAATCCGCTCCGGTTTGGGCTTCTGATTTTGCGTTCGGGCCTTCCTCGATTGATTTGATTTTTTTAGATGCTGATAAGGAAAATTATCCGAATTATTATGCTTTGATTTTACAACTTCTGAAACCGGGCCTTTATTGATTAAGGGGCCTATAGTTGACAGCTTTTATAAACGTGAATGAAATTGTTTTATTGAAAGTGTAACTTGCGTTTATCAAAGAGAAATTACGAGTGTTGCCGATTTGTAACTTTTGTGGAAGATATCTTCAGAAATATTTTAGAATGATTGAAATCGGTGTTTTAAGGAAAGATAATTTATAGTCTTTTTTCGGCTTGGGTATCCTTTTCTTTTCCTGAGAAACTACAGGTGAAACAAATACGAGAGTCGAAAACAAGAGAATTGATCGTATTGTTTTTCTGTATATTTTGAAAATCATTCACGTTAAAATGTCTATCACCGCGTGGTCGTAAATGAAATTTTGATTTATTCTTTGCTTGGGTTTACAATTAGATTTTCGTTTTTGAAATTTAAAAGAGTTTTTGTTTTAAAATTCAAAAGCATAAAAATGGTACCGAATTAATGGGCGATTTTGTAAAGATGCAAAAGTTCTTATAAAATCGCGTCGAATTAGGAATTACTGGCTTTTTTTGAATAAGATCGAATATTCTAACTTTTGAAACAAGCTCGTCATAGTATTCTTTTTACGCGTTCGAGTAGTAAAACTCAAGCGGAGATGGAATAGGTAAAAGCCGGGAGTTTTTCTATTTCAAGAATAACTTTTTTCCGAATGTTTAATTAAAGATGTGCCTTCCCTCGTTTTATATCGAAAAAGAGGGAAGGATCGTTTTTTAGTTACAAGCGTTTGGAGCCACTCCTCCTCCCTCGTAGCGAATCACTGTTGCACTGCTAATGTGTCTTATGTCCAAGCCGGGCTCTTGGCCGGTAAAAGATATTGTAGGCGGAAAATGATCCCAATAGTTATTTCTTGCGAATAAAACTTGTGGATCGTTACCGTTACTACTTCCTGGTATCCATATGTCCTCGTATGAATTGCAGGAAATAGTATTGTTTCCCGCACTTTCGGCCGGTCCCTGTCCCAAATCAAGTCCCCTTGTAGTGTGTATACCTATATAATTTCGAGAAATTACATTGTTCTCCACTTTGTCATAGGAAGCTCGAATGCTATGATCGATGATCCCATGATAATTATAAGTGAGTTGATTTCCGGAGATTGTATTACTACCGACATCCGTTACGGTAGTAAATTCGAAATGGATACCGACTCCCGAGGGCATCCCAGTGATCGTATTATTTTTAATTTTTATGGATACGAAATTCTGCATGGAAATCCCTCTTGTAGAATCACCTTCCGGGCTCTTCGGGTTCGGGTTGGTGATTTTAAATCCGGCAATTTGAGAATTGTTTTTCGGGATGATAGTGGCATTCCAAGCGGTATTATTTATATCGAATCCTCCTCCGTTGATCCAAGTGGGCCCTGTTTTAGGAGTGGTTCCCGGCGGCCCCGCATAAAAGGAAGAGGAGCCTCCAATCAACCCCTTTCCGTTATAGTCTCCGTATAAGTTAACCCCATCCGGAATATAAATGGGAAATGTCTCTCCGATGGACGTGTCGTAAGTTCCGGGCGCAGCATAAATCACTTTTGTACCGTCGGCCTTGGAGGCTAAAATTGCCTTTGTGATAGTACGGTAGGGTGCGGACTTTGTACCTGCGTTGGAATCGTTCCCGGAAATGGAATCCACGTAATGTGTGGGTATATCAATGATCACCAGTTCCGAAGATTTCCGATCGGAGTGATTCAAGGTTAACGGTTGTTGATTGATAATTCCCAAAAGCAACTGGGAAGAATCATTGCTTTCTCCCGCACATTCGACTAACAACAATATTGTGAAAAAAATACTGAAAATTTGTTTCATCTGAATTCTCCTTGTTTCAAGAGTTCGGAATTCTAAGATTAAATCGAAAAATTGTCAAGTTTGTAGTGGTATCTTTTTTTATTTCAAAAAAATAATATCAGTTATAAATACAAAATAATCGAAATTAAAATTCAAAAAAGAATAGCTACTAACGACATGATTGTGTTAGGCGATCCTACAATGAAGTTTCTGATTAATTTGGATTCGAAACTTGTTGCAAGTTTCTTAGAAAATGCAACGGTTGAATATGTCTGTATCGCCTAAAAGTAGAATGGAGCTTTTATCGTCTTCCGTATGGATTGAATTTAGAGTTTGTCTTAAAACCTTAGAATGTAGGAGCTCCAACGAGAATTTACTACTTTGATGCATGGAGACGGCACCGAAAATTAACGTGCAATTCTTATAAAGATATAAAAGTTCCTCACAAAATTGCGTCGATCCAGAATTGTTTGGCTTTTTTGAAGAAGATCTAACATCTAACTTTTGAAACAAACTTCTTATAGCATATAGCATACTTTTCATACGTCCGAGTAATAATAACAATAAAATTTATTCGAAAGCCCATAAACTACCAAAGAAACGTAATCGTGGGAACTTCTACGTTTTATTACGAATTTACTGAGTAATTGTAAGTGATTTATTTTCAGGTTTTGGAACAGCTTTTATTCGGATCGCAACTTAAAATTGCGATGATCAAAAGTCGTAACGAACAAAATTTCTTTATGATTTTTGCCCTTGGTTTCAATAAACAAAAATAATAGTAATATAAAATTTTTATTATATAATAAAAATTAGATATTTTAGGCATGTCACTTTTGCGCGATCAGATCGGGTATTTATTTTTTGTTGGATAGATGACGGCTTTTTAAGTAGCGGTATCGGAATACTGTGTCAATGACGTTCTTTAGAAAGAATTTAATTCAATCGGTCCCTGAAAAAAATCAAAAACTGATGCAACTGAATCATTGTAACTGATTTCTTTTAAGGTTTTTAAGACAAGCTCTGAATAGAAGGTATTGTTCACAACGTGGCGCCGTCTTGTATCTTGGCGGTTTAAATTAATTTTAAAGCGAAATAAAAACTCGTCCAATATGAACTCGTTAGAGGAAATGACACAGTAAAGAGGAATTTTTGTTGGTTCAGTGTAGAAGTATCTCCGCTTTGCAGATTTAGTTTTAGAACGTGTCCCTTAATTATTCTACTTAAATTGTTTTATACTAAGAGCCGGTCTCAAAACTGGTTGTACAGAGAAAGTGTAAAAATATAAATGTGAAATGGACAAATATTATTCAGAAATCCCCGATGCACTTTGGGAAAAAATAGCACCATTGATTCCTAAAGAAAAGCCCAATCTTCAAGGAGGTCGCAATCGTGTTCCTTCAAGAATAGTAATGGCAGGTATCATCTATCGAATGAAAACAGGCTGTCAGTGGCGTGCAATTCCCAATGAGTTTGGATCTGGTCAAACTTGTCACAGAAGATTTCAAGAATGGGAACGGGCAGGAGTATTCAAAAAGATCTATAAATCTATTTTAAAATATTATGATGTAAAGAATCAGATAGCATGGGACTGGGCTTCGATGGATTCGGCAATGGTTAAGGCTCCCAAAGGGGGAGTTTAACCGGGAAAAATCCTACAGACCGTGCCAAATTAGGGGTTAAACGGCATATCCTTACGGATGGAAATGGAATTCCTTTGGCAATTACGTTGACTGGAGCTAACGTTCATGACAAACACGGTGTAAAAGATACGTTGAATTCAATCCTAATATTTTCCGGAAAAAGAAGAAAAAAGCCAAAACATCTTTGTTTAGATAAAGGTTATGACTTCCAAGATATAGAAGTTTTAATCAAAAGAAGAAACATTCAATCTCATATTCGGAAAAAAGGTGAAAAGCCTCTCATCGGTAAATACAATGGAAAATCTAGACGATGGGTCGTTGAAAGAACTAACAGTTGGCACAATCGATTCAGAGCTATCCTAATTCGTTGGGAAAGAAAATCTGAAAATTATCTTGCATCTCTTTATCTCGCAAGTTCTATCATTGCTTTTAACTTTTTTGATAGGTAGTTTTGAGACCGGCTCTAAGAACAGTTCCCGATGTATTATAGATTATCCTGTGGTATATAAAATCTGCGGAAATATCAGTCCAATCAATCGTCGTAAATGTTTTTCTCTAATAAGTTAAATTATTTAATGAGAAATATACGAAAAATTATTTACTGCTCCGATTGGGGCGCCATATCAGACAAAAAGACGTACCTTCTGGGCTTGAAAAGCGTGGTTAGACGTAAGATTTGTATTTACCACAAAAATGGGAACTTATAGGCTTCGAAGGATTTTGTTACAAGCAGTTTGCACAACGTCCAGTAGTTGGAAGTGAAACTGCACGCAGAGCCGGACAATCCGCGTTAGTTGTCTCTTTAGCAGAAAAAGCTTCTCTCAGGTTGTACAAGAAGTTCCATAATCTATATCTAAAGGGAAAATACCTCCTTAAAACGAAAAAACGCTGAACTGGATGAATTTTTATAAAATTTAAATATAATAATAAATTAAAGTACAATTAAAACAAATCTTATGAAACACTACCTGACTTATAAAGATGATACGTCGGACAAATTTTGGAGCATAGAAATTTCAGGAAATTCCTTTACCGTTGTCTATGGCAAAATAGGCGCTGTCGGAACATCTCAAACCAAAGCTTTTGAAACCGAGGAGACCTGCCTAAGAGAAGCGCGTAAGATTCTCTCTGGAAAATTAAAAAAGGGTTATATAGAAAAAAATGATATAATCAAAAATTCGGTTCCTACTGATAATAAGAGGCCCAAATTGGACAAAGAGAACCAAAAGGAAGTGGATAAAGCCGTAACTCCAAAAATTGAAAAGCAATCGAAATCTGATTCGCAAAAAATTGAAGAACAACCGAAGGATAAAGTCAAACAGTCATCTCAAAAAACTACAAAACAAGATTCAGAAACTCTTCCATCAGAAAGTTTGAAAGAGTTAAATAGAATCAGTCTTTATTATCAAGGCGACGGTAGTGACAAAGTTTATCATGTAAATATAGATCCAAAAGAGGATGGATACGTTGTTCTTTTCGCTTTTGGTAGACGCGGGAGCACTCTTCAAACCGGAACCAAAACCTCAAAACCGGTTTCTTACGAATCCGCTCAAAAAATTATGAACCAACTCGTAAATTCCAAAATGTCAAAAGGATATACGGAAGGAGAATCCGGAACTCCTTATCTTCATTCAAGCAAAGAAGAACGAATAAGCGGTGTTCATTGTCAACTTCTCAATCCTATTGAGGAAGAAGAACTTTCCGTGTATATTGAAAACGATCAATATGGAGCTCAGGAAAAATTGGACGGCAATCGTATGATGATCCGAAAGACTGGAGACAACGTGGAAGGAATCAATCGCAAGGGTTTAATTATTGCGACTTCGCAAATCATATGCGAATATGCTCTCGGTTTTCAGGAGGATTTTATTCTGGATGGAGAGTCGATCGGAGATGTATTCTATCCTTTCGATATTTTTTCGAAAGACGGAAGAGATATTCAACATCTGTCCTACCGAGAGCGTTATGCGATACTTAAGTCCATCCTAAAGGATAGGGACAAAACTTTTCGTCTCGTCGAATTGGTAGTTTCTACAAAAGACAAAAAAGGACTTCTCGAAAAATTACGAGAAAATCAAAAAGAAGGAATCGTATTCAAAGATTTGAATGCTCCTTACAAAGCGGGTAGACCCGCGAGCAAAGGGGCTCAGATTAAATTTAAATTTTACGAGACTGCAACGGTAAGCGTAGAAACAGTAAATCTAAAACGTAGTGTAAGTATGCGTCTTTACGACGGAAAATCTTGGATTAATGTTGGAAACGTAACTATACCGGTTAATTTCGAATTGCCGCAAGAAAAAGACATTATAGAAGTACGTTATTTGTACGCATACAGAGGAGGTTCTTTGTATCAACCTACTTATCTGGGAGTTCGAAGCGATGCGGACGAAAACGACTGCGATTTAAATCAGCTTAAGTACAAGAACGTTTAATGGAAATGTGATGAAATCCGTTAGTGACTTTTGTTAGATTATATCTTTTATAAATCTATTTGATCTATATATATGAACGATCAGACGTGAAAGGATGGAGAACATACCGTCAAGTTACGTAAAAATATTTTTAGATAATTGCGTACGGAGAAGATCAACAAAAGTTAAAATATGAAAAATTTATAACAGAAAGAATTTCAAATTTCCAAAAAGTTCTACGAATTTCTGAAAAACCACATCGAAGATTTTGAAAAGAAAAAATACCCCTCATTGGAGCATCATCTTTTCAGAAAATTATCTGAACGATTTCTACTGTTAGAAAAAGTCATTTCGGGAATAGAAATAATTTATTCCTATTCCCGAAATTTCGTTTTTTTACTCTTATCGACACAACCCAGGTGTTTCAAATAACGTTCTTGAGTGGTTTAAAATCTTGTTTTATTACCGACGAATATTTGGAACATCGACCCGATAAGAAATCATCTGAACTTAATCAGAAATATATCTATAGCTCCCATCATTTCATTTCCAAAAATTTCATTGAATATGTTGCGGGTCGCCCATCCGGTAGTATAAAGATTTCCGTCAAAGTCGACTCCGATTCCTGAGCCTACCATAGTCTCTCGGATCGTTCCCCACTGCCATAATTGTCGGACTTCTCCAGAAGAACTGTGTTTGGTTACAAAGACGTCTTGGTTTCCTTCTGAAGGCATGTTGGCGAATTTGATCAATTCATTGGTTTGACCAGTTGTGAAAACGTTTCCTGCCCTGTCGGTTGTTATTTCGTTTATTATAGTCGTCTTTTGGCCGAATTGTCTGATCCATTGTTGAACGCCGGATGAATCGTATTTTACGATGGTTCCAATATAACTTGTTTCGTCAGGTTTTAAACCGAAATCTGCATTACTGTATCCTCCTACAAGAACGTTTCCGAACCGATCCACAGTAATGGCGTTGCCAAAAACTGATTTCAGAGGGGCACCGAGTTGGGCGAAAAATTGTCGGTTTCCTTTACTATCGTATTTAAGAATGAAAAGGTCGTTTTGTCCGATACCTGGAGTTGTATTGGTCGCAAAGTTTGCGTTGTGTCCATAACCACTCATGTAAATATTACCCGTAACTTTGTCAAAGGCAACTCCGACAGGAATAATATCTGCTCCTGGAATGGAAAGATGGTCGATCCAAATTTGGTTTCCGTTGGTATCAAGTTTGACGATAAATCCGTTTTCTCCTAATGGTCCGTTTGAGGTTCCGACAATATAAGAATTTCCGAATGTATCTACGGTGATCTTTTTGGGAGAGACTTCATATTTTCCGTCGCCGGCCCCTGTTTGTTTGATCCACTTTATGATTCCATTGGAGTCGAACTTAATTACCAACATATCTTGGTTTTCTAAGACAGGTATGTTTTCAAGAGAACCGATTATAGAACCAGTTACATATGCGTTTTCTTTGGAATCGACCGCAATCCCAGTAACATTTAGTTTTGTGCCCAGGATCCCGGGTATTGATCTCATCCAGATTACGTTTTTCTGGGAATCATATTTCGCAAGAATTAGATCTTTACCTCCACGTATCGACTTGTTAGTCAATTCGTTATAAAAAGGATCGCTATCTATATCGGCTGCAACATAAACAAAACCCTTTTCATCTACTACGAGTTTAGAGTCTCTGGTTATTTTGTTAGGACCTTTACCATATAACAAAGCCCATTCAAGACTGACAGAATTTTCCCGCAACGGTACTTCTTCCACATCTAAGGAATCTAAATTTCCATGGACAGCGACAGAACCGATGTTATTCTCTTGAGCTAAAGGAATCAGAAATAAGTTGTTCGTTTTTGCATCCGACGTAGGCGAACAAGCTTGAAATAAGAATATAAAAAAAAGAATCAAAAGATGTATCATAATTTTCCCGAACACTCAATATACTTTCTATTCTTCGACTAAAAAGAGTCCAAAGTTTTTTAAAGAGAAACTCTGAAAGGAGTAGGGTATTTTACCCTATTTGAAAAAGAATAGGAGATGAGTGTTTTCTATAAGAGTCGTTGCTACATGCATCATATTTAGTATCTGATCAAAAACGTGAAAAAACGAGAGTGTCGGCTTGATTGTGTAAATGACTTGTGAATAACCAAAAAGTAACAAGGATAAACCCAATATGAGCAACCCCAAAAATCGAGCTGAAGAGCTACTCGATGAATTAATCAAAGATAAGAGTCCTGAAGATCTACTGGGAAATGAAGGCCTCTTAAAGCAACTAACGAAATCACTGATAGAGCGAGCGATGCAAGGTGAGATGACGCATCACCTTGGATACGAGAAGAATTCCTCGTTGGGAAATAACACAGGAAATTCTCGGAATGGAAAAAGTAACAAAAAGCTCAAAGGAGATTTTGAAACAATCGATTTGGAAATACCTCGAGACAGAAACGGCAGTTTCGAACCTCAGATCATACAAAAAGGTCAGACACGCTTTACCGGCTTCGACGATAAGATCATTTCGATGTATTCACGCGGAATGACCACACGAGAAATTACCCAACATCTCCAAGAAATCTATCAAGTGGAAGTCTCAGCGGATCTGATCTCAGAAGTCACCGATTCGGTACTGGAAACGGTGATCGAGTGGCAGAATCGCCCCTTGGATAAAGTATATCCAATTCTCATCATGGACGCGTTAGTCGTAAAGGTGAGAGACGGCCACCACGTTCAAAACAAATCCTTCTATTTGGCTTTAGGAATCAATCTACAGGGCACAAAAGAGATACTTGGGATTTGGGTGGAGCGCACCGAAGGAGCGAAGTTCTGGCTTCAGATCTTAACCGATTTAAAGAATCGCGGAGTTGAAGATATCTTAATCGCCTGCGTTGACGGGTTAAAAGGATTTCCGGATACGATCATATCAGTTTTTCCTAATGCACAAGTTCAACTTTGTATCGTTCATATGGTAAGGAATTCTTTGAAATGGGTTTCTTACAAACAGAAGAAAGAGTTGATGATTGATTTAAAGGCTATCTACAAATCTCCGTCGGCAGAGATTGCTAAGAAAAGCCTTGATGATTTTTCAACCAAATGGGACAGTCAATATCCGATGATCAGCAAGTCCTGGAGAAACAATTGGGAATCGGTGATTCCTTTTTTGGCTTATCCACCTAATATTCGTAAGGCGATTTACACCACAAACGCTATCGAATCTATGAATATGGGTTTAAGAAAAATTATCAAGAATCGGGGTTCGTTTCCTACCGATGAAGCGGCTATCAAGCTTCTTTATTTAGCTTTGAATAATATGTCTAAAAAATGGACCATGCCTATTCAAGATTGGGGAAAAGCAATGAATCAATTTTCGATTATTTTCGGCGATCGGTTGAAGTTCGATTCGTTTTAAGATATGTCATTTACACAGGAGCGCTGACACCCTCAGTTCAAACGCATTTCTTCGAATTAACGATGGAACTGAAACTAAAATATCCTACCAAGGTCATGGAATTCAACGTGCACTAGTCTTTTCGTTGATTGAAGTATTATCAAAGCAACAATCTGTAGCTGTTCGAGGGGAAAATGTTCATCAGCGTTCGGCAGTATTGCTTTTTGAGGAGCCAGAATTATATTTACATCCTCATCTTATCCGTCGGCTCAAAAAATCTTTGCAGGAGATTACAAAAAATGGGAAATGGCAAGTAATTGTTTCCACTCATTCCCCTTTTCTTGTTGAGGTAGCTGATAATCCACGTTCTCTAATTTTGTTTCGAAGGAATGATCAAAATACTCCGCCAATTATTGCTCAACCGAAGGCAGATCCGTTCGAAATAAATGATTCGTCTCGAGATGATAGAGTTGCCTTGCGAGCGGCTCTTGATTTCCATCCTACGGTTACTGAATCTTTTTTTGCTAAGAGGGTGGTTCTTGTTGAGGGAGATACTGAGGTTGCAATTTTCAGACACTCCAATGATATTTATAAAGTTTTTAATATCCCTGAGGAAAATATACAAGGAACCTCTATTGTATCTTGTGGAGGAAAATGGACAATTCCAGCGATTGCCAGAATATTAGTTGCTCTGAATGTTCCTTTTCGTATCATTCATGATAAAGATGCAAGAAATTTAACAGAACCTGAATTAAACTCACTACCTCCTATTCATCCGTATAATGCAAACTCACGTATTAAGGATTCTTCCAATGGGAACCCTATATTTGTTGTTGAAGATACCTTTGAAGATGTAATTAAGAGGTTGTCCCAAAACCTCCTTGTACTTGTAGTCTCAGGAAATAGATATGACATATGAAATCAGATTTAGGTCATTTAGATATCCCTGAAGAGATTTGGAAACGCCTTCATCCCTTGCTACCAAAGCGTAAAACAAACTCCAAGAAAGGAGGTCGTCCTCGGCTTGATGATAGAGTGGCGATGGCCGCAATATTTTACAGGGTAAGAACAGGAATTCAATGGAGATATATACCTCCGATGTTCGGTTCAAAATCAACGTTACATAGAAGATTTCAGGAATGGGTAGCCAGCGGAGTTTTTGATAAAATTGAAAAAGAAGCATTAAAACTTTATGAGCGCACTGTTAAAATTAGAACTAAAAGAATGGCATCTGATGGTAGCTTCGCAAGAGCTCCCAAAGGGGGAGTTTAACCGGGAAAAATCCTACAGACCGTGCCAAATTAGGGGTTAAACGGCATATCCTTACGGATGGAAATGGAATTCCTTTGGCAATTACGTTGACTGGAGCTAACGTTCATGACAAACACGGTGTAAAAGATACGTTGAATTCAATCCTAATATTTTCCGGAAAAAGAAGAAAAAAGCCAAAACATCTTTGTTTAGATAAAGGTTATGACTTCCAAGATATAGAAGTTTTAATCAAAAGAAGAAACATTCAATCTCATATTCGGAAAAAAGGTGAAAAGCCTCTCATCGGTAAATACAATGGAAAATCTAGACGATGGGTCGTTGAAAGAACTAACAGTTGGCACAATCGATTCAGAGCTATCCTAATTCGTTGGGAAAGAAAATCTGAAAATTATCTTGCATCTCTTTATCTCGCAAGTTCTATCATTGCTTTTAACTTTTTTGATAGGTAGTTTTGAGACCGGCTCTAACTCGTTCTTCTCCGAATTCTTAGAACGCTTTTCCCAATGATTCCGATACGTCGTGTATTTGAGGCGTTTTTCTTTGCAATACTGAGGCTGCGAAAGTCCGCTCTTCGAAAAATCATCAAATTCTTTGGCCCAATCTATTTTCGTTTTTTTCATAAAAAGCAGTTTAACAGTTTTGAGAGTTTCTAAAAGGTGCGGTTCGTTAGATGCTTACATTATTCTCTCTCGATCTTAAGCTTTGAAGGAACCAGAATTGCCGTTTTGTGGGAGCGGTTGGGGTATAGCGAACGTTTGCAAGAATCCTTAAATGAATCTTTTTCAAATATAGATTCCTCGTATCTTCTACAAGAAACTCAAAAAAGCTTGGATTGAATTACGACGTATAAAAAATCTTTTTATAAATGCGTATGATGGTAAAAGTGTTCGACTTGGTTTTCAACACTTGTGGAATACTGAAAGTTACTCAAAAAAGTCGACATGGATTTGATTCTTTTCTTAGAGCGTGACATTGAATTCTTAAATATTGCAGTGCGCTATAATATAAATTCAAAAATTAAAATATACAAAAAATATAAAATTGTGCCGTGCGGATTGGGATGAGGTACAGAACGGCGATAAAAGTTTCGCTTGGTGCGCAAACAAAACTACGTATGTATATCTTGAAAATATGCACCTTTCAAGTCGCCTAAAAACGAAAAATCCGACAACCAATACGATTGTAATGGAAAACAATAGGATCATACACCGTTTATTTTGAAACCGGAATTTAGATCCTATTCCTGAGAACTTATGTCAAAGACGGAATTCTCTGCCTATCTCACAACATAATTCTGAACTTTGTACAAAATCGTAAGTCTCGCCAAAATCAAAATCAAATTCAAACCAAACAGATACAAAAACGGCCGGTCGATTATTTCTTCGTCCTCTGCTTTGATAAAAAGATAGATGGGAATTGCAAATGTAAAAAGACGGATCGTATTTATGTATTCGGACCAGAAGTGATAGTGATCGGCAATAGCAATCATTAGGATCACCAAGAAAAAACCGACTTTATAAAAAGTTCCCTTCCTCCAAGATCCCGTAAAAGGAATCAAGAACATCGTCAGAAACTGGAGCACGAGAGGAAACTTGGAAAAGGATCGAACGATCTGTTTGATTCCCCCGTCGCTAATAAAACTTGCGCCCAATTCCATTAGATATTTATAAATTCCTTCAAACGGAATCATAAAAACTGCAAGTCTTGTCGGAGTCCAACCGGGTAGAGTATATTTGAGATATGTTTGCCAAAGTAAAGGGACGATCAACGTAGAACCGACAATCAACATTTTCTTCACGTCCTTGCGGGATAAAGCCGCAAGCCCCAAAGATAAAAGATAGAATAACGCGGGTTCTTTTGTAACCAAAGCGAGACCGGAAAGAACATAGAATAGAACGTAGCTTTCCTTCTCGTAAAAATAAATCGCAAGCACGATCAACGAAACCATGATCGTATCGCTCACAAGAACGGAATAACTCGCCAAAGTAAACGGAGAAATGAGATATAGAATTGCCCAATGGGATTTTTCTTTTAAAATTACGCGAAGGGCCAAATAAGAAAGATAAAGCAGCGAAATACTCAAGACATACATCCCTGCGATGTTTCCCCATTTACCGAAAATTCCCCAGAGAGAAATTAATAACGGATAACCGATCCTAGGAGCTCTGTATGTGGCGTCGAATCCCTCCGGCCATTTCAGACTCAGATTGGAAATCGATCTGGAATAATAGTAAAAGATTTGGCCGTCGTAACCGGCGCCAAGGTCCCCTTCTTTTCCCTGAAATGAGATCACTCCGTTCGGAGTTTCCACTTCGTTCTTTTTGATGAATTCCTCTCCGAAATTCACCATCGCGGAAGGATTCCACTCGTAACGGGACCAAAGTGCAAGTGTTACGAAGCCGTATAACGAAACAAGAACAATCAGCCCTTTTAGGGGAGAATCGACTTTTTGAAATAAAGATTCAATTTTTTGCATATTCTTTTAACCGCCGAGACCGAGTTTTCTTTTTAATAATTTTAGCGCAAACTGAATCGCTTGTTTTAAAACCCTTCGATTGAAGGAAGAGTTGGAGAACACGTAGTGAATTCCGATTTCCCGGATCGTTCCTTGGTTTTTAGCCACGATCGAAAGAGCCTCCATGTGAAAATCAAACGCGATTGATTCCAATTTGGTTTGAACAATCCAAGTAAACGCTTTTTTAGAATACTTTCTATATCCGGAAGTGCAATCCCGCAATCGATAGCCGAATATGTCGAACAAACCCGGGGAAATACAATAGTTCATCACCTTTGCAGCTATAAAAGATATTAGTTTTCTGTAAAGTGGAACTCCGTCGGTCGTTATACGATTTCCGATCACGAGGTCCGCCTCCGTTTTGATGAATTCGGGAAGTTTATCCGGGTTGTGAGAAAGGCCCGCATCCATAGTCACAACCGAATCGTATTTTTTTTCGACTGCGAACTTCATCCCATCCTGAATCCCTTCGGGAATATGAGTGTTCTTTTCGTGACGGATCGTAAACAATCTTTTCGGATATTTACGAATCAGCACTTTTAGAATTTCGGGAGTTTTATCTTTGGACGCGTCGTCGACAACGAGAACGTCCGAATACGCCAAAGCTCGTTCGACAACTTCGCGGATTGTTTCCTCCTCATTGTAGGCAGGAATGACGACGAGATTTTTCATTTTTTGACTTCAAATACGGATTTATCCGCTTGGATCCAGTGAATCAGTCTTTCCACGCCTTCTCTCGGTTTGAATTTAGGATTGAATCCGAATCCTTTCGCCTTGGTGATGTCGCAGATAAAATAGCGCATATCTCCTGGTCTTTCTACATCGAATACGATCTCTTGCTTTTTACCGAGTATATCTCCGATCATATGAATACATTCTAATAAGGAAATTTTGTGATCGGGCCCGCCTCCGATGTTAAAAACTCCCGGAGTTGGATTTTCGAACCATCGGAGATAACTTTCCGCTCCGTCCGCGGCATAAAGGATATCACGGGCTTGTTTACCGGTTCCAAAAATCCGCAAAGGCCAACCGAACACGGAACGAATCGCAAAGTTTGCCACCCAGCCGTGATCTTCTCCGCCAAACTGGCGTTCGCCATAAATTCCGGTAAAACGAAACGTCGCGGCCTTCAACTTATACATATCCACGTACGTTTTTACGTAGTGTTCCGCACTCATCTTAGAAGCGTGAAGCGGGGAAATTTCTCCCACCATCACGGGTTGATCTTCTCCGATCGCTGCCGGGTTTCTTTCGTAGGATGTGGTTCCTTCTTTAAGTGTGTCGTTGATTGAATTTCCGTATACGTGGATGGAACTCGTATTAACGATTGGAATATTCCGTTTACGGGCGACTTCTAAAACATTAAAAGTTCCTAATACGTTTGTGGTAAAATCAAGTTCGGGATCTTCCCAGGAAATTGTCATTGCGGGTTGTGCCGCAGTATGAACGATAAAATCGCAACCTTCCGTACGATCCGCAAGATGTTCGAGATTTCTGATATCCCCTTTCACCATCGTAACACCGAGTGCCTTTAAAAAATTCCAGTTATATTCGCGAGTAGCTTCGGTGCCGTATCCGGTTCTTTTCAACTCGTATTTGGTCATACTGTCGTAGCTGACAACGTCCCAACCTTGTTTACGAAACGTTTCACAAACGTGGGAACCCAGAAATCCGCACCCGCCTGTCACTAAAACTTTTTTTGCCATAAGTATTCCTTTTTCATGTTCTATAATTACGAAATTCTAAATTAGTTTCCAAGCCATTTTTTCTTCAGCATCAAACGGACGATTGAAAGGAATTCGCGGGTCATGTTTTTGGGAACGGATTCTATCGGACGATAATAGGAAATCGGAATTTCAATACAACGCATGTAAGAACGAACCGTTTCCATCATCAGTTCGGGAATGATTCTCCGGTCATTCATCTCTAGATCCGGTTCGATTTTAGAGTAAGAATCCTTCCAGATCGCAAAGTAAGAACACATTGCGTCCGTAAAGCGCGGTTCCATTCCCCACCAAAAAATTTCGATAAGTTTTCCGAGTATCAAATTGACCACACGAACTCCGGGAAGAAGGTTGGAGCCTTGTTCGATCATCTGTCTTGTGGTTCGAGTTCCGATCACCATATCGGAGTCCTTCAGATATTCCAAAAGTTTCGGATAATCCTTGGATCGATATGAGCCGTCGGGGGTGATAATGATCGCAATATCTCCTGACGCGGCTTTAATTCCTTGTTGGATCTGTTTTCCGAAATGATCCTCGTTTCCTTCGATTTTAAAGGAAAGAACTTTCGCTTTTTCTTTTTTAGCAATTTCTAATGTTTTATCCGTAGAACCGGCATCTACGATTAAAATTTCGTCCACCTTCCCGCGGAAATCTACGATCACGTCTGCGATGGATCTTTCGTTATTTTTTGTGGGGACGATCAACGTAGTTTTAAAACGTGCAAATTCCTCGTTTCGGATCTCGTAAACCGCATGGTGGTAGTCTTGCATGGAATTGATATTGAAGTATTCCACGTCGAGTTCCGTCGCGAAAACTTTGCGGCTTTTTTTTGCCATCAGATCGATTACGTCTGTGATCTCGATGATTCCGTTTTTGGCCGAGGGAGGAGTTTGTTTAAAATATTCGAAATAAGCGGGAGTGAAAAGATAGCTTCCTAAACCAAGGAGATTGTTCGGAGGGTCGGAAGGTTTTTCCACGAGTTCCAAGATCCGATCCCCTTGTAGTTCCACGGAATAATTTTTTCGGATTCTGGAAAGAAGAGAAGTTTTCTGGACTCCGATCGAAGCGATGAGTTTTGGATGTTTCCGGAACGTCTGTATGAACTTTTTATGATCCGGATAAAAGTAGAATTCGTCCCCGAGAATCGTGATAAATGGAGAGTGAATCTGCGATTCCAAACTTGCGATATCGCTTGCAAGACCTTTTGTGGTCCAAGGGGAAGGTATGATCTCTACGTTCTGATGATTCTTCCGAATTTTTTCGATTTCGGAAAGTACCATTTCTTTGAGATGGCCGACTAAAATATAAATTTTTTTAACGCGGAATGTGTTCTGCATCAGCTCGACGTTTCGTTCGAGGATCGTTTTTCCCTGAAATTCGAATAAGGGTTTGGGAATGTATGTCGTTCTGGGATAGGCCCGTGTTCCTTTACCCGCTGCAGCGATCACACCTACTTCAATATTTGCCACTTAGGGGATATGCTATTTTTAGAGGCCTAAGGATGTCAAAAACGATTTAGAAAAAGGTTTTTTAAGAAGTTGGATTGTTGACTAATAATTTGTCCCGAAATCCTTAAAAGAAATCAGTTCATCATTTCAGTAAGTTCGTAATAAAACGTAGTAGTTCCTACATTTCTATAAAATTAGAGCGTCCATTTTTATTGGTGCTTGATGAAATTCAGGCGTCTTACTCTCCCTGCCGAATATCCATAGATTGGTATGATTCTTGAACATAAGGCAGTTCCGAGTATGATATTCTTGAATCGACGGAGTCAGGAGAAGGCCGGTGGCAGATTGATCGCTTTGCAGGTCGTTCGGTGGACTTAGGACAGACCTAAAGAAGCGCGGATTTTAAGAAGATTATTTCTAATTCTTCTTTTTTGGTCGTCGGTCAAAAAAATTTCATTCTTTTCTGCTCTTTGGATGACTAAGTCCGCTTTAGTGACGAATTCCACGGCCGCTTCGTCAACGGATTCCTGGTTCTTCTGTTTTTCCCGAAAAACGTTCAAAGCCTTTTGAACTTCTATCAATTCCAGTGTTACATTTTTGATTTCTAAATTCGGAGTAGCCATGTAATTTTTCCTGATCGAAGAATTAGAAAAACGACCGGGTATCAAAAACCGATTGTTCTTATTTTGAAATTCGATTGTACAATCCGTTTTCTGTACAGAAAAATTTTTAGGGTTTTTATTAAACTGTTCAAAGTTGTCAAGTTGGAATTTATGAACTCAAAAGAGCGAAACCAGATTCCCACTGAGAAAAAATGCATCGAAAAACGTAAGAGTTCCTAGAATTTACGAAAGTCCGGAAATCAAATTTGGAAAAATAAAATTTCCTATTACAGAAATCTTTTTAACCTAACAACGTTGGAGTTGCTTCGATTTGGAACATGAATTGAAAGTTTGTCCCACATGGTTAACGGTAAAAAGGCGACTTAAAAACTCATAAACACTTTCAAAGAAACATAATCTGTGGGAACCTACTACATTTTATTATTAACGACAGTAAAAATCGTGATTTTTCTTAATGTTTTGGAATAAGGCCTTATATCAATCGTAGAGTACGTCTATATACTTTTTTTTCGCTTCCAAATGTTCTTTGAGGGATTTCGCGAAGTAATGATAACCGTCTCCCTTTAAGAGAAAAAAGAGATATTCGGTTTCCTTAGGATAAAATGCCGCTTCCAAAGCGGGAAAGCCTGGATTGGAAATCGGTCCGGGAGGAAATCCTTTGTTTAAATAAGTGTTATATGGAGATACGATTTTGAGATCCTTTTCGAAAATCCTGCTGTGCGGTTTATCAAAAAGATATTGAATTGTGGCACAAGATTCCAAAGGCATATCCCGTTTTAAACGGTTGTTGAAAACTCCGGCCATCAAAGGTCTTTCCTCGTTCCTTTTCGCCTCTCGCTCCACAACGGAACCAAGAATTACGAATTTATGAAGTTCGGAGGGAGAAAGATTTTTCGCCTTTTCGATCTTTGCGATTCGAACATAAAATCTTTTGATCATCATTCGAACGATTTTATCGACCGGATAATTGATCGGAATACTGTATGTTTCCGGGAAGAGATATCCTTCGGCGGAAGTCGAGGGAATGTTGAATTCTTTCAAAAGTTCGGGTTTGCTCGCCGCAAGTAAGAAATCTTGGCGCCTTGGGATGATCTTTTTGGAAACCAGAAGATCGCCGATCTGGCGATTGTTATATCCTTCCGGAATCGTAAAGTTTACGAGTTTTACTTTTCCTTCAGTGATTACTTGAAGAATTTTTCTGGAGTCCATTCCATCGTTGATCTCGTAAAGACCTTGTTTGATTTTTCCTGCACTTCTCGTAAAACGAACCAGATAAAGAAAATACTTGGAGGATTTGATCATTCCGTGAGTGGAAAGAGTTTCCACAATCTTTCCGGGGGTATCTCCAGATTCGATGAGTAGATCCATCTTGGTCTGTCCGGATCCGACAGCGCCTCCTTTGAGTTCGTCCACGACAAAAAAGGTTGTGACGGCGATCAAAAGAAAAACTCCGATTAGTAGTCCGGAGAAAAACAAAAATTTCTTAATATTCATAAATCCAATTTATTTCCTTCAACAACTTTCAAAAAAAATCTAGGGACAGAATGCAATTTCAGTTCTTTTCCGGAAGAAAATTTCTCGAAACCGGTAGCAAATTCCATTCTCCCCCTGGCATTCTTTCCCTAAAAAAACAACTGTAATATCCTTCGTGGCAGGCCGCAATTTTTTGTTCCACTTGATAGACCAAAAAAGATCGGTTGGGTGGAGACAGGATTTGAAGAATTTTTTGGGTATGTCCCGAAGTGTCTCCCTTTTTCCAGAGCCGGTTTCGGGATCGACTGAAATAATGTGCGTAACCGGTTTGTAAAGTCAATCTTTGGCTTTCTTCGTTTCCAAATGCTTGCATGAGAATCTGGTTTTGAGCATCGATCGCTACGATGGGGATCATTTCGTTTGTGGGAAGTACTAAGAGTTCTTGTATTTTTTCAAAATTCAAAGGTGAAAAATTTGGATGCAGAAATAAAACCGTATCCTCGTCACAATCTACTTCTTCTCTAAATCCTTTGGGAAGGCCATTTCGATACCGAGGTAATTCTTCCTCTGATATTCGGGAGAGGGAAGCAATCGACCGGGTCGGTTCTTGAATTTCTAGGATTGTTATCTTGCGGGAACTCATGACGTTTTTAGAATGTAGAAACTCCTAAAACCAAGGTTTTTTAAATCTGTCTTCGGTCCAATCAAATCAAATCCTACAGCTTTGTCTATGGGAGGGGAAGTCTGTTTTTACTTTCTTATTTTGAAAAAGATGAAAAAATATCCCCGATTGATTAAACTTGTTTTGAAATTCGATCTATTTTCTGCAACGCTTCCTGGCTTATAGTTTTTATCCCAACGGATAAAGGTCGCGTTGCAGGTTTACATTCTACTTTAAATCTTAAGCCGCTTCCCGTTCCTTTCTTCCAGGTAAGCCATCGAATCGAATCGTATATCCGACTACTTTTAGTTTGCTTCTATTACTTCCATCTTGTGACTTCCATCGATCCTGACGAAGTTCGCCGATCACGGTTGCTTTTTTCCCTTTTTTAAGATATTCGTACGCATTGATGGCTTGGCGGTCCCATAATTCGATGTCTACAAAGGAAACTTCACCTGGTTCTTCCGGTGTGGATTTATAGTCGTGATTGACCGCCAGAGTGAAAGTGGTTACATTCTTTCCGCTGTTTAAGGTTTTGATTTCCGGATCGGAGGTGAGATTTCCGTCCAAAATGATATGCGCTAAGTTTTTCATTCTTCATACTCCTATTGTGAGGAAAATTTTCTTCCTCGCCGAAAACGGTTCTCGGTAGGAATCAAACGGAACGTAATTTTGGATTTTTTAAGGATACGCCTAATACTATTTTTAAGAAATGTTTTTCTAGAGCCTGTCTCAAAAATATCTTAGAATGATTCGAATCGGCGTTTTAAGCAAAGATAAAGTATTTTTGAGATAGCTTCTAATATTTCATATCGATACTAAAGATTCGTTTCAAAACGTTAAGAGAAATCACGATCACTAAATCTCCTATAACGAAACATAGCGGTTAGGGTTTGAAAGCAAGTTCCGATTAAAATACAAACGTGTGTAAGCGACTTAAACCAGATTGGATTTTTCCTTTTCAACCTTAAGAACGTAAGAAAAGTTGGTCATCCGAATGGTGGTGTTCCTTGGACTTAAACAAAATACAAAAACGTTTGGACGAACTAGAAGCGGAGATCGTATCTCTCAAAAAAGAGATTTCAACCGAACAAACGATTCTGGAATCGAAAGAATCCTCACCAACATATCCAACCGTTTCAGAAACGATTCTTAAAAAAAGAAGTCCGGAATGGGAGCTTTTTTTAGGCGGAAATCTTTTAGGAAAACTCGGGTTATTTTCTATACTGCTTGCGTCTTCATGGTTTGTAAAATACGCCTTTGACAATCGTTGGGTAAACGAATCCGTTCGGATTCTGATCGGTTTATCGATGGGTTTTGGAGTTTGTTTTGCAGGTATTCAATTGGCCCGGAAAAAATTTCGGATTTTACCGGAATCGGTTTTGGGAGCCGGATTTTCAATCGTCTATCTCAGTTTATTCGGCGGATATTATTACTACGATTTCTTTTCTCTTTCGGAAATTTTTCTATATCTTTCTTTGTTAAGCGTATTCTCTTCCGGGTTAGCTTATTGGATCCGTAAGGAAATTTTGTATATTTTTGCGTTGATCGGTTCTATTTTATCTCCGGTGTTAATTTCAACAGGGGAAAACTCTTACCGATTTTTATTTGGATATTTAGTTTTTTTGAATATACTGCTTTTTTTAATTTCTAGAAAAACGTCCTGGATTGTGTCTTCTTTTTTTCTGTTGGTTGCGAACTTCGTATTGTATCTTTTCTGGGCGATGAATAATATGCAACAAAGCGGGTTTCTCGTTCCATTTTTGTTTATCAATATTACGTATTTTTTGTTCGTTTATGGAAAGGGTTTCCTGTTTCCGAAACTTGTACAAAAAAACGAAAATTCGGGCGGAGTGTTTCCACGGTGGAATTGGATATTTTATCCTATATTTCTCGTTTTAAATTCTTTGTGTTTCGGACTTATGGGGTATGTGCAAATAGAGGAAACTTATCCGAAATTCGGTTCCCATTTTATATTGTTCGGCGCCGTTCTTTTTTCGTTATGGATTTTGTTAAGTCGAAAAAAATCGGGCTTCTTTTATCCGTCGCAACTTGAAATATTCGAAACGATTCATTTGTATCTTCTTTTGGGATTCACCTTTGTGGCTCTTTTGGATTTTTCGGAAGAAAGTTGGCTTACTTTTTCCTGGATTATTTTTGCGGGTGTAGTCTCTTTTTTGAGTTCAAAATACGGAAACACACATCTCCGATACGTTTCGGCCGGTTTTTGGATTTGGATCTCGGCTTTGGTTAAATTATATTTTTTTAATCCTATGGACGACGTAAATCGTTTGTTTTTGTTAAACGAACGATTTGCTTTATACTTACTTTCTTCCTTATTTCTTTTCGGAACATATTATATTCAAAAAAATAGGGACCCTTTCTGGTTCCATCGAGGATTTATCTATATGGGAATATTCACTTTGATTTTAGGAACTCTGATGGACGTTTATCACACTGTTTATGACGAACATTACAGAAATTTAGCATATTCTTATGTTTTTGCCTTTTACTCTTCTGTATTTTTATTTATAGGATTTAGATATTCCTTTAAATCCTTCAGGATCGCCGGAATTGTGATTACGATTGTACTGGTGGGAAAATTATATTTTTACGATATATGGGCGATGAGTATGATCGTTAGAATCGTCGCCGGATTTACTCTGGGAGTGAGTTTTATACTAGTGAGCCTATTTTATCAAAAGTTTAGAGAAAAACTCATGGACTACAGAAAAACTTCGGGTTTACTACTCCTGCTTTTGTCGGCGATATTCGCTTTCCCTTTGAACGCGGAGGAAATCAACACAAAAGGATATAGATATTATAAGGAAATCCGAATTCCGAAACTTCCCAGTAAAGTTAGCAATGTTGGACAAGAAGAAAACGTATTTTACGGAAAAATAAAATTGGACGAGGACGTCGTTAGACATTCCGGAATCAACGATAGAAGGATTGTTCATAACGGTCGCACGATTCCTTTTATCTCCAGAAACGTAATGGGAGCATCCGATAAGGACGGGGAAAAAAAACCAAATCTTCTTTTTCAGGAAAAAGGGGAGTCCGACATGCATACTTACGTCTTAAAACTTCCGAAAATCCCTACTAAAACGAAATACAAGTCCATTGTCGTAAAAGAAGCGCCGGGAGAATACGAGATTCAGGGAAAAATTTATTTGGGAGTAAATCCTGAAAATTGGAGATTGGATTCCGAGTTTACGATTTATAATTATCAAGGAGGAGACTCGGCGGGCAAAATCGAGTTTACCGCCGCAGAAGACGAAACATACGTTCGAATCGAAATTGAAGAAAACGCTTCCAACATAAATTTAGAATTTACTAAAGTTCTTTACGAATCCGTTTCCGAAAGAATGGAGTTCAAAAAAACCGTGGAAAAAACCGATTTAGAATCCGGTTTTAATTCGGATACGAGATCGAGCGTGTTCTATTTTAGAAATCCTATGAAAGTCCCGATTCATAGAGCGATGTTATCCATCAAGGAAAAGAAGTTTGAAAGAAAATTGAACGTATTCTTTAAAAATTCCTCCAAAGAATTTGAACTAGAACGACTGGGAGGCGGAACAATATTCCGTAAATCGAATGGATCATCGGACACGAATTTAGTTTTTTCAAAACCGATTTCTTCCGAATTAAAAATAGAAATTTTTAACGGAGACGACGATCCGCTGACTCTGGAAAAGATGGAAGTTTTTATTCTTCAAGAAGAAATTATATTCCCTCTCAACTTGGAAGATGATTCGAACTCGATTCAAAATTTAAGAATTTATTATGGCAATCCTTACGCCTTTTATCCGAAGTTCGATTTTGAAAAAACTTTTTCGGAATCCGTATTTCAAATCGGATCCGTAATTCAAGAAGAGCGTGAGAATGAAAATTTCGGTTATTCGATCGGAGAACCTCCCGTTTCCACTTGGATCATTCGAGGTTTTTTCTTTTTCGGATTAATGATTCTATTTTTTTTAACCTATAGGGTTTTTCGTTATAGAACTTCCGATTCAGACGGACCGGTTATCTGATGCGCGCTTTATGGACAAAACGAAGAAGGTTTGAATCATTCATTCGGCGACAAGTCGAAAAAACTTCTCGGAAATGAAATTCGGGTTGTAAAGTCGACCCCGAAATTTGAAACGAATCTTGGCGCAGTTGGTCTACAATTTTACCTGCCCAGCGGCCGAATAAGAAAATTCGAGTTTTGAAATAAATTATAAAATCTTATCGCGATAAAAACAAGATTTTGAGGCGGATTTTCAATGATAGAAATCATATATTCAATTTTTATAAAAAAGATGCCTCAAAAAAAGAGATTCGATTGGAGCATTTTCCGATTTTGATCCGATGAGTAAGAGCGATCAAATATAGAAGAAATGGATTTTCATTTATCCAGAGCGTTTTCCAATTCCTCGAATATTCCTATACTTAAAAGATCCTGGTTTCTAAGATCCAAATCCTGGACCCAAAAATCGACGTATGCGCTTAGTCCTATGAATAAAACGAGAGAGGCGGTTAACATACGCTTGTTTCTCGTTTCTCTTTTATCCCTGCGGATTACGTTTGAAGAAATATTACTTACCCAATTCCTATCTTTTTTTCTTTTTAGGATTTCTTCTTTCAGGGAAAAAATACGATTATTTTTCATAAAATTTCTCCTTGATTCCGACTCGTTTTATCATTTCTTTTCCTCGGAATGCTCTCGACTTAACGGTTCCCGGTTTTACTCCCATCGTTTCCGCGATTTGGCTTTCGGAATATCCCGCAAGATAAAACTCAAGAACCTTTCTATATTTATCTGGAATTTTAACTAAGAGAGAGCGTAACGTCTCGATCATTTCCTGGGAATTCCATTCGGAATGTCTTGAATTTCCATTTAAGTCCGTATTGCTTATGAGGAAGTCTTCCTCTTTTTTGGACTTGGTCAATTTCTCTGCGCGCTCTTCTTCTTTTCTAAGTTTGTTGTTCATTCTTAAAGATTCGTTTCTCGCGATCGTATATAACCAAGTGCTCAGTTTTGATTCTTTGCGAAACTGATCTTTCTTGAGGGCTTTGTACGCTCGAAAATAAGTTTCTTGGGCCACGTCGTCAATGGCATAGGAAAATCTCTCTGCGAGGTTTTTTTCTATTGCAGAGAGGACAATTTCCCGAGTGGAACTTACAATTTCCGTAAATTCAGATTCAGTCATCATGATGACGGTGTTTTTGTTGAAACTCTGTAATCAAATCCACTAATTTATTTCTTTGTTCGGGAGTGAGAATCGTATGAAACTCGATCGCTTTTTTCGTCATAAAAGTTCTCATCTCACTCATTTTATTCATTTCCACTTCGAATGACTTGTTGATTTTTTTCTCGTCTAAAGTTGGCTGACGAAACTCGGCAAGCACTTCTGACGGAATTCTCGGCCCTTGTAGTTTAAGCTCTTTTCTCTTAGACAAGATCTCGTCTTTAATACGATCAAGTTCTTTCTTCTGAGAATCGTTCAGATCCAATTCCGAAGTAATCTTTTTAACGACAAATTCCGCTCTTTTTTCGGGAGACCTATAATGCCTGCATCCTCCTGCGAGTAGTCCCAGGACTAAAAGAATCAAACCGGAAACTTTAAAAATTTTTTTCATTGGATTCCTCCATTGTATAGGACTTGGACCAAAGGGAAAAAATCAGGTTCCACTTTTTTCGGAATTAAGGAAATAAAAGAGCCTTTTAGAGCGAATCGTCTTCAAGGAGTATTTTTGAACCTCGTAGATCAGATCTCCGGTAAAATAGTTGTAATTTTAGTACAATAGACGATCCGATACTACTTCGTATTTTATGAGTTTCTTATATTCCCCAGTTTTTTTCGATTGGTGTCACTTTTTTAAATATCACCTCGAATCACGAATCAGATGTGCGTTAGGGATTAGGGCAAACGCCAGAACCCGAAACAGTCCGAGCACCGATAAAACATTCAAATATTATAATTCTTGAAAATTATGATGCGAAAACGTCTGAATTGAGTTTTGGAAAAATCTTTCTAACATCATTGATGAAATTTATATTCAAGAAAAGGAATCATCCTTTCTTAAACTTTCAAATACCCAAGTAAAAAACCAGCGCAGGTGGCGCCGCTGAGAGGAGCTATTACTGGCAACCACGCGTATTTCCAATTCGAGGGACCTTTACTGGAGATCGGCAAAATGGAATGAGCGAGTCTCGGCCCGAGATCTCTTGCGGGATTGATTGCGTAACCTGTGGTTCCTCCCATGGAAAGTCCGATGCTCCAAACAAGAATTCCCACGAGAAACGTTCCGAAATGTATATTTAAACCCTGCATCGTAGGAGAGAAAATAGAAACGATTCCGAGAATGAGCAAGAAGGTGCCTAAGAACTCGCTGAAAAAATTGGACACGACATGCGAAATTGCCGGTTCCGTAGAAAAAACCGCGAGGATTTTTCCCTGATCCTTTGTTTCCTTCCAATGAGGAAGGTAATGTAAGTAATTGAAAACTGCGCCGAAAAAAGCTCCTGCAACTTGTGCGGGAATATATAACGCTAATTTAGAATAATCGCCGGTTTTGATAGCAAACGCGAGCGTTACCGCGGGATTGAGATGAGCGTCCGAACTTCCGAATGCGTTTGAAGTGAAAATTCCAATCATTACCGCAAAGGCCCAACCAGCGGTGATTACGATCCAACCTCCGTCTTTAGATTTGCTTCTTTCAAGCAGAACTCCGGCCACAACTCCGTTGCCCAAAAGAATTAGGACGAAAGTTCCCAAAAATTCTCCCAAAACAGGCGATAACATTTTTCCTCCTACGAAAATCGGAACTAAAATCTAACATCGGCAATCTGTTTTTCTACCTTCGGATTTTTTCATTTTCTCTTATTTTTTTTTTGATTCGACCGATTAAGAATGTAGGAGGATAAGATGCCCGCATTTACGATTCCAGGACTTAGCTCCGGTCAAGATACAAATTTGATCGTAAAAAAATTGGTGGAACTGGAAGCAAAGCCGATCCGTCGGCTTGAGCAACAGAATTCGTTTAACAAAGCTCAAGTAAAAGCGTGGAACGACCTCAAAGTAGTTACGACCGACTTGCAGAATAAAACAAGAGCGCTCATATCTTTTACCGCTCCTTTTGCGATGAAGAATATCGTCTCCGAACCGGAAGGTGTCGTTAGTGGGGATGCTTCTCGTTCTGCGAGCGCCGGTAAACGTAAAATCGAAATTAAGGAACTTGCAACTTATCATCAGATCTCCGGAGAAAAGACGGACGCGAACAAACAGATTCCTGCAGGTAAGTTCAAAATCTTTTCGGGAGATTCCGAGAAGGAAATCGAATTTTCCGGAGGAACGATTCGAGATTTGGCTTCTTCCATTAAAATTTCCGCCGCGGGTCTTGTGAATACCGGGCTTGTCAAAGTGGACGGCGATAATTACGTTCTTACGTTAACTGCGGGGCTATCGGGCAAAGAGCAGAAACTGAAATTCGAAGATACGAGCGGAATTTTACAAACAGCCAATCTCGTGGGTGCGACCGAACCGGCGGATCCTCCTAAGGTGTTGAACTTTTTTCCAGAAGCGGATCAAACCTCCGTTTTTCAACCGGAGAAATACGGAATCGCAACGGATGCAAAGCCGATTTACAAGGAAGAAAACGACAAGAAGTGGATAGAGATCACGAGCGTGGGTTCGTTTCAGTTCGGAATTCCCACCACGGAGTTGAAAAAGAACGCGAGGGTAGAACTTGTAACCTCCACCGAGTTCGCGCCGGAAGACAAACTAGAATTAGGAATTCTTTATAAAGAAAACAATAAGGAGAAAATGATTTTCGAGACGGCTTCTAAACAGGAAGGAAAAATCGTCCTCAATCTAAAGTCCTTCCCTTCCGGTCAAAAGGCGCATAAGATTCTTTTTGTAAATTCGAGCGATAAAACCGTAATATTAGATTCTTTTCATGTAGTGATTCCGGGAGAATTCAAAGGAGCCAAACCGGCAAAGGAAATCGCCGAAGCGAAAGACGCGGTGTTTCTGATCGACGGGATCGAGGTCAATCGTCCCAAAAACGAAGGACTTACGGATGTTTTGGACGGAGTTTCTTTGAACCTTCTCAAAAAAACCGAAGCACCAGCGAGCATTGACATCAAAACGGATTCGGACAAAGGTGTTGAGATGCTCAAGGAATTTGTCGCCGCATACAACACCGTTTTGAAATTCGGAAAGGAAGCGACCGCGGTGGATAAAAACGCGCAGATCAAGGACGGAAAAGAGGACTCCGGTGAAATCGGTCAGAGCTTTTGGGAAGGAAAATCTAAATCCGGTCTTTTATCAGGAGAACATACCGTGCTTCGTTTGATCGCCGGAATGAAAACCGTCGCGAGTTCTTCTTATCCCATAAGCGGGGAAAACGCTGTAAGAATGTTAAGCGACATCGGAATCAGCACCGGAAACGTCGGGAGCAAATGGGCCAATATTCAGGACGGGTTCCTGATTTTGGACGAAGAAAAACTCCGGTCTAAAATTGCGGAAAATCCGGATTCCGTGCGGAATCTTTTTGCGATTGATACTAACTCCGATGCGAGAATGGATACGGGAGTTGCCGTTGATCTTCTCGAACACATAAAACCTTATACTCAGGATACGGGCGGACTTGTAACCGGGAAGATGAAGATGCTCGAAGAACAAGTCACCGATAACAACAAGAAGATTAAGGAATACGAAAATCATCTCGTGAGTTACGAGAAAAAACTGAAGTCCAAATTTCTTTATATGGAACAAGGAGTCGGTAAAAACAAAGCGGTCGGGGCCTATTTGAATAATAATCTCAAAGGCGCCAAAAACGAGTGATCCAAACAGGAGAGTGAAATGGAAATTTACATCAACGAACATCTGTTAGATAGTTCTCTGGAAAACGAAAAAAAGTTGGGCGAAGTTTTTGGCGAGATCAACAAATGGGTCGAGTCAAAAGGGAAGTATGTTCTTGGTTGTACGGTCGACGGAGTGGAATTTCAAGCATCCAGCATGAACGATCAAGGAATCGAATCAGCGACTAAAATGGAATTTTTCGTGGGTGAGGAGATGGACTTTCTCGTTTCCACTCTGACCGAATTGGATCTTTACGTGGACAAAGTAGGTTCTACGTTATTCGGAAGAGACTCCCTTACCGAAAAAGAATCGAGCGAACTTTCGGACGGGATCAAATGGATTGGAAACGTCCTGAATTCCGCTTCAGCCTTATTGCGCCTTAAACTCGATCAGATTAAACCGATGGGGACAGGCAATACCGTTTCTCAAATTATGTCCGAAATTTCTTCCAACTGCGGAAATCTTGATAACATGGAAGCCATTGAAGTTTTCTTGGAACATCTGAGAGATCTGAAACTTTTTATTATGGATCTGGTTTCCCGAACTCAAGTGCTTGAATTAGATCTTCCCACTCTAAAAGAAATTTTGAATACGTTTATCGATAACATAGGCGGACTCAAAGAAGCTTTTGTAAAGGTAAACGAAGCTTATCAATCCGGAAAAGACGAGGTAGCGACGGAGTTGTTGACCCAATCCGTCACTCAGATCAACGTTCTTCTGACTTCGTTTATCACTTTGAAGTTGAAAAAACCGGATCTGGATTTCTCCGAGATTGAAATCGACGGAATAGGTTTTGAGGAAAAAACGGGAGAGTTGAACGAGATTCTCGCGGCGATCGCTGTCGCTTTGGAAGAAAAAGATATCATTCGTGCCGGAGATTCGATCGAATACGAATTGCCGGGAACGTTAGACGAATTTCTCCCTTTTTTGAAGCTGATTCGGGAAAAAATTTCTTAAAGAATTTCCAAACAAAAAATCGTTATGTCGTCAGATACTTCTCCCTCTCCGTAGGAACCGGAGTAGGAGAGGATCGAGCGGATCATGGAATTTGTGTCTTCTACAATCAGGGAACTGACTGCTTCTAAGAAATGATCTTTTCCTAAAACGTTCCCTTCGCTATTTTTTACTTCGAACAAACCATCCGAATAGAAAAGAATCCTGTCGCCTTTTATCAAGTCAAGTTCGTATCTTTGGATTTTCGGGGACAACGTTGCAAAAAGAATTTCTCCCGAACCTTCGATAGGGTTACAGATTCCATTTCTAATCAACAAACCCGCGTGGTGCCCTCCATAACTATATTCTAATTTTCTTTTGTAAGAGATATATCTCATATATACGGAGGAAAGGGAGTGGAGAGTGATCGTGTCTTTTAAAAGCTCATGTATAAAAAGAAGATTCTTGTCCGTAGATCTACTTCTTCCCGTAGCCGCGTTGAACGCTATCGAAATCATCGCCGCTACCATCGCCGCGGAAATACCATGTCCGGAAACGTCTCCGAAAAGAATGTGCAAGCTTTCATCCTTTTCTTTGATCACCTTCAAAATATCTCCGCCCACTTTAACGTAAGGTTGAAAGTGAGAATAGATTTTATAATCTAGTGAATCCGGGAAGTCCCGAGTGGTAATCATTTGCTGGATGTCTCTTGCAAAATCCAGATCCAAGTCTAATCTATATAATAATCTTCTAATCTTATCAAGCGCATTTTTCTTTTCGGTAATGTCTCTGAGTATATAGACCTTGTCTCGATTTTTTCCGGAAAGAGAAATCGGAGAGGAGGAAACTTCCAGATATTTGTTTTCTATAATTTGCAAAAATTCTCCTGGAGAATCCTGGGAAAGATCTTCTGTTTTTACGCTTAAATTGACGAATTCTTTTCTTTCAAAAAAGGAGTCGGAAGGGAAATCTTCCAGATAATCTTTTAGATCGAAATTCGATCCGAGATTTACATTGTCGGGAAGATGCAACATTTTTCTCGCGGATAAATTGCTGAAAAGAAGGGTTCCTTTGGAAGAAAGAAGAATCAGTCCTTCCCTGATTTCAGAATAAAGTCGTAGCGCGATACGTTCCAACTTTAAATCCATAAATCCGTATTTATGGATCGCTATAAAAATGCAGATCGATTGTATGAGCGTGGCGCTGCCACTTAATGGAGGAAATGTAAGGGAAGGGTTCCAATATCTCGGGAGAAGAGTTGTTGTGAAACTGAACAGAAATGTAAGAATCGTTCCATAGGCGACAAGTCTGGATTGTTGTTTTAAAAGCGGATTGGAAGAGCGAAATCCGTTTCGAATTAGAATGAAACAGCCGACTAACGTAGGGATTACACTTACAAAGTTGCTAATGGGAAGATACAAAGGACCAGTGAGGATCATATCTCCCCAATAAGCGCGAATCGTTCCTGCTACCACCAAATCTGTGCTGATCGTTAACAAAAATGAAACGAGGCAAAAGCCTCTGAAGAAGTAGATCGTAAATCGATAAGAAGAATTTGTAAATCGAACCGCGAATTCAAAAAATAAAAGACCGATAAAGATCCAAGAAAAAGAAGACGCTTTGAAGACGATTGTCGGCCAGTTGTCTGGCAAGAAGGACCAATAGAGGATGAGAGAAACGTGCCAGAGAAAAAGTAAAAAAGAGTATCTTTGATAGAGAGTAACCGTTTCGGATTTTCCTTTAAGTGCGCTTACATAGGCGAACAAAAACCCGTTTATGATTAAAGTCGAAAAAGGAATCAGAATGTATGGATTCATTCTTTAAAGGATCTCCAAAATCAAAATCGTCAAATCATCCGTGAGTTTTCCATTACCGAAGGCCAGGGCTTGGCCTATGCAGGTTTTGAGAATGTTGACGGGAGTATAAACCGAAATTTCGTGCATTTTCAGCATGAAATTTTCGTACCCGAGTATTTCTCCTTCAGGATTTCTCACTTCGAAAAGACAATCCGAATAAAGGAATAAAATATCTCCTTTTTTAAGTTGGAAAGTATAATTGTTCAATTCCGTTTCCGGGGTAATCAACAGAATTCTACCTGCGCCTCTTAGAGGAATGATTTCACCGTCCCTAAAAATCAAAATCGGATGATGACCTGCATAAGAGTATTCTAATATATTTGTGTTTGGGTCGAATGAGAAATAAATTGCGGAAACATGGTGGTTTAATACCGCATTTAAAAGTAAGGTTTGGATTTTTTCCAGAGCTTCTTTCGGAGTTTGATTTGTTTCTATGACCAACTGGAAGGAGATGGACAACATTCCAGTAACCATGGCGGAAGAAATTCCGTGTCCCGAGACATCCGCAAAAAGAACGTCTAGTTTTCCGTCGGAACGTTCTATGGCCCGCAAAAAATCTCCGCCTACTAGTTCGAACGGTTGAAAGTGGGAATAGAATTTATATTTTGAACTTTCCGGAAATATTGTGGAAATCGCGGAAGTTTGCGCGATTTTTGCTATTTCCAAGTCTTTGTTAAAATCGGAATAAAAACGCTCTATTTTTTCTCTGGATTCTATTTTTTCACTGATATCTCTCAGAATATAAAGGTATCCGTTTTCTTTTCCCGTCAATTCTATGTGCGATCTTGTGAGCTCAACTCCTCTACAATTGACATTGAAAATGGGTTCGTACTCTTTGGAAAGATAATCCGGACTTTCTCGATATCCTTTTAAAAAATCGGAAGGATAAAAGTAGGAAGGGGTATTATTCGAAATTCCTAATATTCCAATTGCTGATTCGTTCATAAAAAAAAGAGATCGATCTTGTTTGACCAAAATCATTCCGTCGTGAATGTCTCGAAACAAATCCGCTGCGAGTCCCTCTACGTTGATTCTTAAAAATCCGTATCTCGTAATTGCTGTAAAAATCAGAAAAGACTGGATCAAAATTCCGATTGGAGTCAAAGGCATGGATAACATTCTTCCTTGGTCGTCCACTTGAATGATTTCGGAATAAAAACTCAGGAATATCGCAAACATGGAACCTAGGATAGCCAATCCGGTTTGTTTTTTTTGATCTTTTCCCGAAACGAAAAAGGATTTGGTTAAAACTCCCAAACCGATGAGGGCGGGAAGCGCGACAAAGTTGAAAATGATGAAAAAATACAAAGGACCGGGCTCGCCTTCATTACCCCAATAATAATGAATGCTTCCCTGAATGACCCAGTCTGTGGAAAGAATGATTAGATACGAAATCGGAGTTCCGATCCTAAAAAGCCAAAGAAAAATTCCAGGTTTTCTGTTTAGAAAAGTAAAAACAAATTCCAAATAAAGCGCGCCAAGAGGAAGCCAAGTGATCGAGAGAATTTTAAAAGCCCAAGTCATCCAAGGTGTCGGAGGAAAGGACCAACCGAATGCGTACGTGAAAAGCCAAGCATCTAAAACGATCGTATAAAGTAAATAAGAGCGGATGATCGGGTTGCTTGTACGTCTTGCATATACAAATGCGATGAACATCGTGTTTGCAATGAAAGCCGTCATGGGAAAAAAGAGATAATAATTCATGCGAAAGAACGAATTTGAAAACCGCGCTTGGGATAAAGAATGGATTTTGACAATGAATTTGAAACTATAAAATTTCTATTTTAGATTTCTAAGTCTTTTTTAGGGTTCTATTTATACTTAAGGACGGGATGATTTTTCTTTGATTGTTGTTTTAAGGATGTTTCTTGCGGAAATCTCGTCTTGTTTGAGTTGAACGGTCAGGCTTTCGACGCTAGAAAATTTAATCTCGTTTCGAATTTTTTCCGCGAACGCGATTTTTATCTCTTCATCGTAAATATTTTTTTGAAAGTCGAATATGTTGGATTCCAAAGTTACCGCGTTCTCTCCGAAGGTGGGATTGCGGCCGATGTTAATCATGGAGGAATATTCGATTCCTGCCACGGTGGTAAATCCAGCGTAAACTCCGATGCCGGGAAGGAGGATTTCTGCGTTCGGTTGGACGTTTGCAGTCGGAAATCCGATTTTTCTTCCTCGTTTGTGTCCTCCGACCACAATTCCAGAAACGGAATAGAAGCGATTCAGACAACATGCTGCTTCTTTTACGTTGCCTTCGGAGAGCAGCCTTCTCACATACGAACTGGAAAGTTTGATCTCTTTTAAAAATACCGGATCCATTTTTTCTACCGAGTACTTTAGATTTTTTGCATATTTTTTCAGGAGTTCGTAATTGCCTCTTCTTTCTTTTCCGAAACAATGATTGAAACCAATGATGATGTTTCTGGCTTTTAATTGTTTGAGGAGAATTTCCTCTAAAAACGATTCCGCGCTCATTTCCGCCAATTCTTTGTTAAACGAAAGTACGGCTAAAAAATCGATTCCTTTTTGGCGGATCCATTTTTCTTTGTCGGCAAGAGTCATGAGATTTTTCATTTCGGGTTTTTTTCCGAGTACAATAGCAGGATTTGGATCGTAGGTAACAACGCAGGAAGCGAGTCCGGTTTTTTGAGAAACCTGCAAAACCCGATCTAAGAGGGCTTGATGTCCCAGATGGATTCCGTCAAAGTTTCCCAAGGTAACGACGCAGGGAGAATGAATTATTTTTCCGGCTTGTTCAATTGTAGAGATTGTGATCAAATTCTTCCCGTTCCTGTCGATACTAGAGTAGATGGTTTGGCACCGATTAATACTCGTTTTTTTCTGTTTTACTTTTACCAATACGGAATTTCTCCAATCGAAAGAAAATCCGAAATTTAAAAAATTCATCAACTTTAATCATCAGGGTGAGAGTGGGGAGCCTCTCCATGCTGAGGATTTTAGAACTTACGACGAGCTTTCCACTTGGGCGATTCACAATGGAATGCAACTAGAAAGAGATCGACCAGATTGGGCGCCGGGTGCGGGAACCGACAGGCTTCAAGACGGACTTTGCAGGATGATTCCGGAGGAGGGACTTCGTTTTTATCTGACTGCAGATCCTTTTAGAAACGAGTCACTTTATGTTCAATTGGATCTAACGCACTTTACGTATACTGAAAGACCTAGGGGTATAAAACCAAGGGAATTGAAAGTGTATATGAATGGAGTTTTAAAAACGACGGTACGGTTTCCAGGAAGTAATACGTATTCTTCCCAGTTTCCGGTACGGTTTCGTGTGGATCCTGGAGAATTGATTGAAGGCAGAATGGATTTTAGACTTCTTCCGAATGCGGGAGAGATTGGTCGCTTTTGGGGAATCTGGGATGTTTTATATATATCGAGCGCCCCCTATTCTTAGATATAAGACAGTTCGAAAAGTGCTATTCTTGAATCGACGGAGTTAAGAAGGCCGGTGGCAGATTGATCGCTCTGCCAGTCGTTTGAAGAGGTTAAGACATCTCGCTCCTGAACTCGAAGTATAACGCTCTCTATTTCTCACAATTACTTGGATCTCTTCCGACAATCCTCTGTGAAACGTGCGTGCCCCACCCGCGTTTGGGTGGAGGAGGAGAGGTGGCGGGAAGACTCCGGTGATTTTTCTCTATCAAAAAATCATACTTTTTGCAAGTAAAAAGCCTCGTTCTTGTCGGAACACTTGAAAAAATATGTGTTTTGGATTCTTACTATTTCAAAATTCCTCTCAACTTGTAAGTCCGCCTTCTGAACTGAAGGTTGCAGAGTTTCCCCATGGATCGCTCTCTTGGGGTAAGAACCCGATCCATAGATGAATCTAAATCTCAATCTTTTAGAATCGTAAAAACGATATTAAAAGTTCATAAAGAAATTCAAGTGATCGTATTGAATCCGGGAGACCTTGCTACAATTTACCAATCCTTAAAAAAGACGGATAAAGAAGACTCGCTCAAGATCACAAGACTCATACAACGTTTTCCGATAGACGAATTGCCGGTCGTTCCGATTCCTTCCGATGAAAAAAAGGACAAAAGAAAACTATGCACCGAACAGTAGAATTGTGTAAAACAACTAACACAAAACAAGAATCGGCTTCACAGTTTATTTACTCAGGCTGGTGTGACTCAAATTACAAAGAAACATTTACGAACAAAATTCCCAAGAGAATCTTGCATAAATTTACTTCTTGAACGATACAAAAAAGAAGCAGAAAGAATTTTAAAAGTTTTAAATTTAATGGAACAAAATCTAAAACTAATAGAAGAAGAAATTAAAGAAGCCTTAAAGAAAAACAAGGCTTATGCTCGAACGATCTTTTCGATGTCAGGAATTGGCTTGTTCACTTCTTTGGCGGTCATGAGTTATATGGGAGATTGTAAAAGATTTTCTTCCGCCAAACAAACGTATCACTATGTAGGCTTGGTGTCAAGGGGTTGATATTTCTGGAGATTCCGTTTATTACGGCAGAATTGTCAGCCTTCGATTCGAAGGCTAATTGTTCAAGCCGCCTGGAGTCGAGTCTTGTTCATTCTCAACTGGAGGTAGAATTAAAACATTCTATCAAAGGCTCTATCTAAAAAAAGGTCCTAAAAAATCAATCATAGCGACTTCTCGCAAAATGATCGAAATTCTTTATACAATGATTAAAACGGGAGAGCTTTCGATTCTATGTCTGAATTTGTATTGAATCAAAAATTAGTTCAATATGGTCATGTAATAAAATTGCGGAAGGGCTTGACACAAGAAATATAGGAGAAAGCGTTTCATGCAACGAACAGCGTAGCGTAGTGAGTGGCTCAATAACGGAGTTTTGAAATCAACGTAATCCATAGAAAGTGTTTCACTGACTTCCGAGAACGATCATTGAAATAGATGCCTCATTCTGCAGGAAGCGAGGTTACAGTTGTTTGAAGGTTTTTAACTTTGTTTACGTCGTTTGAACATAAATTTAGACTTCTCTAATAAACACGGAACTGTATTCCGTTTTTTTACATTATAAATGCTTATTTGTGATATAGTGCCCGCTTTTGGCGCGTTTTTCGGATCACTCTTTGATAGATCTTGTTATCTAACCAAGTTTTCTATGGAAATGGGTTCGATACTTTGATCACTAAAACATATCGGAAAAGAACGTGTTCTTGAAATCTTAGCTACCAGAGGTTTTTTCTTCAAAGACTCTTGTTAAGGATAATTGGAACTGAATTCGGTGGGGCTCATGGTCTTGAAGTAAGAAGTTAAACCGGCGACTTTAAAGACTTTTTCGATCGCCGGTTTCATGTTTGCGATAAAAAAAGATCCGTTAAGATCTTGCACGTAGTTCAATTGTTTGATTAACATTCCGATTCCGGATGAATCAATGTAATTAAGCTTTTCAAGATTTACGACTACGTTTTTGTTATCTTTGTTGATGCTACTTTCGAAGAATGTTTTGAGATCAATTGAGGTATAGATGTCGAGACTGCCTGAAAGACTCACGATGTTTGTTTCTCCCGACTTTCTGTGATTGATTTCCATATCGCCTTCCCTTTTCTCAGGATTTGACGATAAGTTCAATCTATTTTTGATAAAATTATGGGGAAAATCCAAGAACCTCCGAAACTAATAAAGGACGGCTTCTGGGAAAATCTACAATGAAAGAAAAATTATTTTATTTCCTGATTTTAATTTCTGCCTTTGCCGGTATTTTGGGCCAAGAGTTCGAACCGGATGGTAAAATGAAAATCCTACCCTACGAACGGGGACAAATTAAGGACCTGGAAGTATTAGGAAAAGATATTGCGGAGTTTCACAAGAGAATAGAAGGTCGTCTCGCCTTTCTAAACAAAAAAAATAAAATACAAAATAATCTTTATAGTCAATTTATTCCCGCGTACGAAGATCAGATTCCTCAAAGTAGAAATCGTTATATGCTAGATCTCAGATTCGTATTGAAAATTTCGGGGGCGAGCACGGAAAATTCTCCCTTGAAATTGGAATCAATCGTGTTTTGGAGTAGAAAATCATTAATTTCCAAAATGCGTCCTCAATATGAAGAGATCAGTATTCTGAAAAACGAAAAGATCAAGAACGAAGGACCAGAATCCATCGAATTGGTCGTGAGAAAAAAAACGGATGCAGGTACGAAAGAAACGGTTTATAACGTAGCTACGATTCGAGAGCCTGCACAAAGGGTAAAACTCGTTCGAATTTATAGAACCAATCTACTGGAAATCATCCGTCGAATCGATAAGTATGTGGAAGGAAACATTAGAACTGACGCGGAAGATGTGGAAACCACGCTCAAAGCAGTGGAAAACGGCGGGCCTTATCAGGAGAACCTTCCCAAGGATTAAAATTTTTCTATGAATGATTCGGGATCTAAAGCCGACTTCCCGGATCATTATAAAAATCTGGGCCTTTCTCCGCTCGCATCTATTGAAAGAGTAAAGTCACGTTATCGAGAGTTGGCCAAGATTTTCCATCCAGACAACCGAGAAACTGGATCTTCCGATCTCTTTCAAAAATTCGCTCACTCTTACCAGATCCTCACACATCCGATTCGAAGAAAAGAATACGATCTTTGGTATCTTTCCAGGCATCCCGAGATTCTCTTTCGGTTTAAATCTTCTCTGGAAGGGGGAAACGACCCGACAAAAATCAAACGGATACCGAATACTAGAATTTTATACGCAGGGCAAGCGGTGGAATTGGCTAAAAAAGGGTTACTTCGGGCGGGAATGAGAAACCGAGATAGAAGGAAGTATTCCGGAATATATTACGATATTAAAATTCTCTTAACTCCTGAAGAATTAAACTTTCCTCTTTCTGCGAAAATTCCTTTGGTAGTGCGTGTTCTTTGTCCGGATTGCAGAGGCTCTAACGTATTTTGCGATTCCTGCGGCGGAAAAGGTACATATAAAAGTTTTCGAAATCTCAACTTAGAAGCGGAAGCCGGTAAACTGCTTCCCGGAAAGGTCTACGAGTTGGATCTTGCTAAACTGAAACCCGAAGGATTCGTCCATTTTAAAAAGAATCGTCTCAAAGTAAAAATTGAACTCCTAGAAGGAGTGAAAAAATAGGCTTTATGCAGAAGGTGATCCGTTTTCATCCGATTTATAAGGAAAGGATTTGGGGCGGTAGAAAACTCGGGAATTTTTCGGGAAGAAAAATCCCAGGAGGGAACATCGGAGAATCCTGGGAAATTTCGGATTATGGAAACGACGTATCCGTGATTAGTAACGGCCCTCTCGTTGGAAAAGACTTTCGGACCGCATATCGGAAAAACACGGATTCGATTTTGGGAAAGCCGTTTCGGGGGAAATCTTTCCCGCTTTTGATCAAGATCATAGATGCAAAGGAAAAACTTTCCGTTCAAGTGCATCCGGACGATTTGTACGCAGAAAAATACGATCCGCAAAGTGCGGGAAAAAAGGAAGCCTGGATTGTTCTACAAGCGGAACCCGGTGCTAAACTTATATGCGATTTTTCTAATGCAACAAGCAGGGAGGAATTCGAAATCCTCGTGGAACAAAATCGTGCCGAGGAGATCTTAAGACAAATTTCAGTGAAGGAAGGTGATTCTTTTCTTTTAAATCCGGGAAAAATCCATGCAATCGGTGCGGGAATTCTTTTAATGGAAGTACAACAATCTTCGGATTCCACTTACAGAGTCTACGATTACGGAAGGCCGAGAGAACTTCATCTCGATAAAGCCCTTGACGTTTTGGATTATTCGGGACGTTTCGAGGAAGTTGTGATGAAACCTTCGCCTAAATTCTGGGATGAAGGCGAAAGGTTTCGTCTAACGGCAAACGATAAGTTTTTGATGGAAACTTTGGAGGTTACCGGAAACGGAAAAATATTTCGAATTCCAGATGTTTACGAGGAATCCGTATTTCAGATTTTGGCCGTTCTACGGGGAAGGATCGATGTGGAGGGGGAAACACTTTCTCAAGGTGATACTTTATTCCTGACCGCGTCTGGTTTGAAAGAAGGAATTTTTGCGACCAATACAAGCGATCTAACGAAACTTTCCATCTTCGGTCCGGGTTCGGACTGGGCGATTTACAAAGATTAGAATTTTTGAATGGACTCGGAAGAACCGATACTATGGATCAGTGAGGAAGAACTCGCAAAACAAAGAAAAATCGCAAAGGATCTTCGTAAAACTCCCTGGTGGAAAAAGAAAAAAGGAACCGGGATCTGCCACTATTGCGGAAAAAAATTTCCTCCCGAAGAGCTTACAATGGATCATCTGATTCCTCTTGCAAAAGGAGGAAAGTCTATCAAGGCCAATCTTGTACCTGCATGCAAAAAATGTAATTTCTCTAAAAAGAATAAACTTCCGTTTGAATTCGATTCCAAAAAGGAAGAAAGCTGAAGATGAACGATCTTTTTCAAGACGAAGGACACGAGGAACAAACTCGGGAAACCGTTCAACTTTTGGACGAGGATGGAAGTCCTCATTCTTTTATCGTCGTGGAAGCTTTGGAGATCGGTGAAAATCAATATCTCCTTTTGACTCCGATTCTGGAAGAGGACCTGAGTTTGATCAATTTAGACGTAAGTTTTTTAAAAGGAGAAGATAACTCGGGTTATTTTGCCGTTCGGCTCGAAACGGATGAATACGGAGAAGATCTTCTGATAGAGGTTCGGGATAAAAGAGAACTCGAAGATATTCTCTCCGAGCTTGATGCGGATATTGTTTGATCGCATTCTGGATCTGAAGCTGTCATAATCATAACTTTGTGAGGCTGTAAATACGGACCGCATTTTTAGGTTAAAATTCTTGATTGGAAACTTACGACGAGAAGTTTCTTTTTTGCTTGTACTTTTGTCCCTGTGTTCTATCTTCAACGTATGCAGAGTTCCGACTCCGGTAAAGAGGCCTTTTTGGTTGGGATTACTGGGATGATCGGAGGAGGCAAAAGTACTGTCGTAAGGATTTTGGAAGAATTGGGAGGTTTTGGGATCAGTGCTGATCATTTAGCGAAACGTTATACGGAAACAGACTCTCCTATTCTTCCGGAGCTAGTGGAACTTTTAGGGAAAGGAATTTTGGACTCGGAAGGAAAGCCGGATCGAAAAAAAATTTCCGATATCGTTTTCAACGACGCCGAAAAACTTGCGAGGCTCAATCGTTTGATTCATCCCAGGGTTCGTGAGGATTTTCAAAGAATTTTGAAAACCCAGGCCCGAGGGAAAATTGTGTTTTGGGAAGTTCCCCTTTTGTTCGAGACCGACGCCTATACGCTTTGCAAAGCGACTGTGGCCGTAGACTCCAATCCAGAAGAATCGATTTTGAGGACGATTTCGAGAGATGGGCTTAAAAAAGAAGACGTCTTGGCGAGAATCTCGAATCAACTTCCTATTACGGAAAAACTGAAAAGAGCCGATTATATCATTAGAAACAAAGGAAACTTGGAAGCTCTCAAGGAAGAATGTAAAAATCTTTATTCCACTCTATTGGAAAAAATATTATGAAAGAAAAAATTTTTTATGTAATCAATCTAGATAATAAGAGAATCCTAATTCTCTCTACGTTTTTAATCGGACTACTCTTCTCTTTCTTTTTCTTAGGAGTTTCGGTCGGTAAAAAACGTGCGGGCGATTCCAACGAAGAATCCTTAACATTAAACGAATTCAAAAATCAGAAAATTCAGGATTCGATACCTTTTTCGGAACCTGGTCAAATTCCCTCCGAAGGCAACAATGTGGTTGCGTCCGCCGAAATCCCCGAGGCGAATGTTAATTCTCCTTCAAACGCGAATTCCCAAGAATCTGTGACCTTTAAAAATATTCCACCTGCTACCGAAGTTGTGGAGTTTAAAAAGCCGGGAGTAATTTCGACTAATGTCGAAAAGGAAAATAGAACTACGCTTGAAACTCTTTCCGCGAAAGAACCGAGTGATTCCAAAAAGACGAAACGAAGCGAGGAAAAAAAATCGAAACGGATTTCCTCCAAGTCTTCAGTCGAATCGGGCGGCTTTTCACTTCAAGTTGCGGCTTTTAAGGAAAAAGAAAAGGCGGATGGATTGAAAAAATCAATTTCTGGAAAAGAGAAAAACACGAAAGCAATCGTCAAAAAATCCAGGAATGGATATTATACGGTGCGATTCGGATTTGCCTCTTCTAAAAAAGAAGCAGAAAGTTTTGTAAAGCTATTACCTGTAAAATTAAGATCCGGAGCCATCGTAGTCAAGGATTGATTTTTATATTGACATAAGTTATGTGGCTTACGAAATCTGTTCCCTGAATTAAGAATGGATCAACAGGTGTTAGAACTAACACGTAAAGCGGTAGTTCGTGCGACTATTGAAAGGCTTCGCACAACTTATTCGGACCTTCTCGTTATTAAAGGATATGATGGGATTCCGGATTTTTTCGAATTTAATTTATATGCTCCCGCGAACAAAGAAGAAAGAGATAACGCTTTAGAAAATCTTTATGAGAAGCTAAAAACGGTCGCGGGTAAGTCCATGACCGAAAGCATTCATCAGATTATTCTTCTGAATCGTCTAACGGACTCTTTAGACTACGACACTGCCAAGGTCGTGATCGAAAATAATCTTATGGAAGATGGTCAAATCTCCAGAAATAACCTTTATGCTGCGATGGGTGAGGCGAATCGTTTTAACGAAAGAAGAACCCAAATCCAAATGGTAGGCAATACGCTTAGATTCTTTTTTTCCCTTTCCAAACTTCCTATGATCAAACTCGTACTGGCTCCGATTAAGGTGGCCGCGTCCATGGTGGGGGCTACTTCTCTTATGAGAACGATGGAAGCGGGTTACGAGTTATCGAGTAAAATTAAGGACCTTGATCCTTTTATTGATGCGTTTTTAGATAGAGAGATTCGTCTGATTGCAACTTTGGAAAAAGGCAATTCGGTTGTAGAATCTGTCAATTAAAAATTATTTATACCTATAATGTGGCGAGTCGATATCTTTCGAATATTCGAATGGACTCCGAATAGAGAAATCCGAAATTAAAAAACGAAATTTATACGATTACTTCAATGGCCTTACGGAGATCGAAGGCGCTGGCAAGGTTTTATTTCGTAGAATTTTAAATTATTAGAATATTCAATTCAATGAAAGAGGGATTCGTTATCGAATGGACTTTTGACGCTGAATCGTTATAATTGTATCGATTTATTGTAAGGTTTTTGGGACTTGAGATCTACCTTACGCGTCGGGGATAAGGAACAAATTTGTTTAAAAGTTAGGCTTTTAGAATTTGAGTCGGGTACGATTTTTTCTGGTGAGGAATTTTAAAAGTCGAACGACCGGAGGGCGCAGAAGATGAAGGAAGAGAAGAAATCTCAAATAGAAAATCTTTCCGTAAAAACCGGATTAGCTCCTTTTTGGAAACGTTTTCTTTTTTTTAGAGCTGTTCAAAATGGAAATGTCGAAAGGGTTCGTTCTTATTTGCAAGACAGATTGAATCTAAATCGTTCTCACGGTATGACTCCTCTTTCTCTCGCGGTGAGATACGATCAATTGGAGATTGTTCGTATTCTTATTGAATACCTTGCCGATCCGAATCTTCCCGATGAAAAGACGGGCTTGACTCCGCTCATTCATTCTATTTTGGAAGATTGTTCTTCGGCGATGATATCTACTTTGATCGAAGGTGGTGCCGATCTGGATCAAAGGGACAAGAAGGGAATGGGCCCTTTACATTACTGTGTGAACGAAGGAAAACTGGAATCTTTGCGGTTTCTTCTGGAAAAGGGAGCCGATCCGAATGTGCGGGATTTGGACGGAGTTACTTGTATCAATCTTGCGAAATCTTCTCACGGAATGTCTGAGTTTGTCGAACTTCTTTTAAAGTATGGAGCCGATCCGACGATTAAGGACAAACACGGAAAAACCTATCTGATGTGATCCGCTTTAAGAGGCGAATTCAATTGACAAGCCGGGAAGAGACGAAAGCCTGAAAGTGGAAGAAAGTAGAATGAAACCTCCCATGAGTCAGTCCTGTCAACATTATCCGGAATGCGCCGGTTGTGATCAATTGCATATCGGTTACGAAAAACAACTTCAACACAAGCAGGAAAGGATCGAAAAACGGTTTGTAGATTTCCAAGGACTTGAAATCCGACCGATTGTAAAAAGTCCGAAGGAGCAAAAGTATCGTCATAAGGTTCAACTTCCGTTCGGACATCGTAAGATCGGGAAAAAATCAGTTCTCACTTTAGGACTTCATAACAAAGAGAATACATACATCATTGATCAAAAAGAATGTAGAATTCAAGATGCCGACTTAACTACCGTGGCCGCTGCGATCCGACATTGGGCGCGTACCGAAAATGTCATTCCCTATAATGAGAAAAATGGAAGCGGACTTTTGAGACATATCGTACTCAGAAAGGCGAACGCATCCCAGGAGATATTAGTAGGAATCGTGACGAATGCGACCGAAGTTCCTGGAAGAAAAAAGCTTGCCGACAGATTACATTCTTACATTCAGCAATTCTTATATAATGAGAAGTCGAAAGCTGAGATCGTGGGAATACTGCAAAATGTAAATCAGAGAAATACTAAGGTCGTTTTGGGCGAAAAAGAAACGACTTGGTACGGAAGGCATTTTGTAAAAGAAAAGATCGGTGATCTTGATTTTCAGATCGGACTTTCCACGTTCTTTCAAGTGAATCCGTTTCAGATTGAAAATCTTTACGATCTCGTTTTGGAGGAACTTCCGAGCGATTCGAACGTAGTGGATGCCTATTGTGGGATCGGAACGATCTCCTTATATGTCGCATCCAAATCCAAAAAAGTGATCGGACTGGAAGAGAATCCGAATTCGATCCGTTCCGCAATTGGAGCCGCAAAGGCGAACGGAATCGTAAACGCCGCCTTTATCAAGGGAAAGGTTTTACATTCTTTACAGGCGGCTTTGAACGAAAAAACAGATGTAGTTATTTTGGATCCTCCGAGAGAAGGACTCGACCCTGAGACGAAAAAGATATTATTAAGTTCTAAAATACATAAGATTCTTTACGTTTCTTGCAATCCAGAGACTCTACTAAGGGATGCGCTTATACTTACTAAAGTTTTCAAATATACGAAGATGACTCCGGTGGATTTGTTCCCGCATACGAGTCATCTGGAAAGTGTTTCGGTTTTTACGAGATGATTTCTTGCGGATCGGTTATATAACGTAATTCTACCTAAAGAACTCGCTTTAAAACCTCAAAAAATATCTCAAACGATTTACAAGTTTTTAAGAAAATGTGGAGACTTATATTATCTCAGATCCATTTCGAATTAAAAAAATATAATATTTCTTTTAGAAAGTTTTTTAATTTTCTAAAACTGAACTTACGTTATTTGCGATAAAGCTGCCGTGTTTTCGTTATCTCACTTTATTCTTAAAAAATAGAGAGGAAATCTGACGGGAATCGAATATTTGTTCCCGAATTTCGTTAGACAACTTCGGATCGAATCGATTTTACAAAGGGATCTTTATCGAATTTTGAAAAATCTTAAGAACGATTTCCGCCAGTTCTTCCTGTTTTGTAAAGAAACAGATTTGATACCTAGTTTCTTCCTGAAAGGTTTTGAGGTATGAAAGGGCGGAATCGATTCTTTCTATATCTAGATGAACAAAAGGCTCGTCTAACAAAAGGATTCCGTACTTCGGAACGGTCTTACGAGCCAAGAAGAGCTTGAAAATCAGATAGAAAGTTGCTAATGTTCCGCCCGAGAGATGATCAATGGGCCTGAATTCTCCGGATTGGTCCTTCATCTTGATCGATTCTTTTTTGTCGATGGATTCGAAAGAAATTTCTCGTTTCGGAAGCATAAGGTTGATTTCTTTGCCGATTTCGGAAGATATAAACGAGAACTGAGCCGATTGATCCTTGGAGATTTCTTCGATGAGTTCCTGGGCGAATATTGCGGATCTACGTTTGGAAATAATATTAGAAAAATATAATTCTTTTTCGGAAAGGGTTTGGATCGTACGAATCAGATCTTTTTCCTTTTCGGGAAGAGAATCCTGAATCCGAGCCTCTTCTACTTGAATTGCGGTATTCAATTCTTTTAAATTGGTTTCCAGGGATTGAAGCTCTTTTTCGAGTTCCTTTTTTTTCGAATCTCTGAATGGTCTTTGCGGATCATTCGGAAATTGGGTCGGAACGTCATCCATAGTCGCGATCATAGCTTTTTGCCGAATTTCTAGATCTTCCAAACTTTTGGCGGAGTGATCTGTGAGAATTTTTTTAAGACCTTCGGAAAAATTTTTGGATTGGGCTTGGAGTTCCGCGACTTGTTTGTGATAGTCTTGGATGGTAGCTACTTTTCTATCGTTCAGCCAGGAATTTATTTTGGATTGAAGTTCTGCGGACTTCTCGGATTCGAGTCTTAAGGTCGAACGAATCGTGTCGAGCTCCCTTGACAATGTACGGATTTCTTTTTCCAAGATATCGGTCTGGCGTGATTCTAAATCGAAATTTTGGATTTGTTTTAGAAAAAACTGTCTTAGATGATCGATTTTTTCTATAAAGGGAATAGAATATTCCGGAAATGTTAAGTTCCATAGACCGGAGATTTTGAGAACGAAGTTTTTTTCCTTTTCGGAACTATATCTGAAATTGACGGATTCCTTTTTTTGCACGAATAGAAAAAAGCCAAGAACGATCAGGCTTGCGGAAATCAAGGCTGCACTTGAACGTGCAATAGGCGAAAATTCGGAAAGTAAAAATGCGCCGACAAGCCCTAAAAAACCGAGTCCGATTAAAATAATTCCTAGAATTTTACTGGAAGAATTGGAATGATTCGTTCGAATCTCTTCGGTAAAACCGTCTTCTCGAAGAGTATTATCGATTTTTTCGCACCATTCCTCCGCCTTTTGTTTCATTTTTTGAAGGGTTGGGAGCAGATTTTGTTGCTCGTCTAGATGTTTCTTTTTGGAGTTGATTGCATTTTCTTTATCTTTGAGCAATGTCTCGGAAGAGTAGAGGGCGTTCCGGGATTTTTCGATTTCTTTTTGAAGGTTTTCGAAAGAGGAGGATTCGTCCTTTGCGTAAAGAAAGTTTTTCTTGATGAATTCTTGAATGGATTTTAGTCTTTGAATTTCGAAAAGAGATTCCAAAAGTTTGATCTTTTTTTGGATTTTAGAATCTAACTCGGAATCTTTTTCGATTTGAGCGAGTTTGTCTTTGATTTCGAATTCTCTGTTTCGGTCTCTGAGATGTTTTTCCTCTTTTTCGGCGTTGTTTTTGTTTCTGGAATGTAGGTTTTCGATTTCGAAAATCAATTCGGTTCTTTTCGATTTAAGATCCGAAATTTCTTTTTTTAAGGTTTCGAAAAGATTCGAGTCCTTACTTCCCGTTTTCGGAGAATGGATCTTTTTAAGCGAACTTGCAATTCCATCCAAGTCGATTCCGCTGTTAAGAAGTTTGCTTCGGAGAAAATCGGGTTTGATGAACTTGTCGTTGTTAAACGCGAATTCTAATTCACCTTCTCTGAGAGAAACGCAGTGGACATACTGAGGCGCCGTTTCCTTGGAAAGATCGGGAACGTTGCCTAGAATATTATAACTCTCTAAACTTTTTTCACCGTAACGAGAAAGAATACTTTTTTTTGGTTCTTGATTTGCAGTAAGAAACTTGCTACCGATTGCGAGTCGGAGTGCGTCGAAGATCGTGGTTTTTCCGGATTCGTTTTTGCCGAAAAAAACGGTGACGGTGTTCGAAAGATTAAATTCTTTCTGAACGAATTTGCCGAATTTGCTCAATTGAATTCCCGAAATCATTTTAATTTTTCCCCGAATGTTCTTCGATTTGTTCGAGACCTAAAACCAAAATTTCGTTCCAATCGGGAACGTCCTGAGTATTCCAATTTCTCTTTTTGAACATTAATTTATCGTAAAATAGTTTAGCGACAGGATTGTCGATTAAAACCGAAGAGGTTTTGAGATCGCCGGTTTTGAATTCTAATTTTCTGCAAACGAGAGACTTGGAGAAATTGTCTAGAATTTCCGATACGATATGTTCATCTTCCACGATTCCGGAAACATTGATTCGAACGGAATCTTGTTTAGATACGAGAGTATGTATGTTGGAAAGTTCGGGAATTTCTCCGGAAAGATTGGCCGAAACGGAAAATTCTTTGAATTCTCCGGCGCAGGTGATGATTCTTTTTTGAAGAATCGGAGTTCCGTTTTTTCCGAGAGTTACGATGTTAACTGTGCGAGGTCCGAATTCTCCTGAGGAAACAACTCTTGGAGAACCTGGATAGGCTTTGAGAAGAAGGCCGGATTTTTCGGAACGTTCTCGATGGATGTGGCCGAGCGCAAGATAGTCGAACTTCGCATCCGAAAACGGTTTCGAGTCCAAGATAGAATCCGCTTCTTCCGGGGATGGACCTAGGTATTCCACCAATTTCGTATCGGTTCCGTGTAAAAGGGCGATCCGATAGTGAACCTTTTTTTCATTGAATTGAATATTCGAATAATCTAAAGTTCTGTGGAACGGAAAACCGAAAAATTCAGCTTCGACGCCGTCTATTTCCTCGATCCAAAGTTTAAAGTTGTCTGTTTTTTGCGGATACAACATCGGGGAAAGATCGACCGAGATCGGATAGGTTCCTTCAGGAATGCCTAGTTCTTCGTGATTTCCAGGGATAAAGAAAATTTTTCCTGGAAACGCTGTTAGGATCTCTTTCACTTCCACTTTGAGTGCCGCTATATCCGAGTTACGGTCAAAAAGATCTCCGCAGAAAAGTATATGTGTACATTCTTCTGCATTTGCGCTGGAAACAATTTCTTTTAGGACAGAGAGAGAATAATCTTTTTCCTTTTGACTTAGGTGTAGGTCTGCTGTGTGTAAAAATCGAATCATAATGTAATTCCTACCGTCAGAGTTTACCGGTATCCCCGGACAATATTTAAGAGATTCGGATATCTTTGAAGATTTTTTCTTCGTATCGCTAAGCCGAAGAACGGCGTATTTTGTTGGATACTGATATCTAGTAAGTTTGGTCTAAAAAAGGAATCAGGTGCTGCTCCGAGTACTGAATTACTTTTTGGATACGATCGGAAGCGTTCCATTTTTCGGAGATCATACGCGGAGTACCCCAAAGAAAAATCGCTTCTATAAAAACTTTGCGAGGATCCGGAAAGAAGGACTCGATTTTAATTTCGATTCCGTGATCTTCCGGGTTTTGAGGATCCAGGGGAGGGAGGACGAATCTGAGTCCCCCGCCTAAAATGGGTCTTCCGAGTTGTTGTAGACTGTCTCTATTCTGACGAAGTCTTTTTTCCCAAATTTCGCCGAATGCGTGTTCTGTGGAAGAGTCCACTAAGAGACGAACGGTAAGGTCGCTTTTTACCGCGTTTTTTCCCTGAATCAACCAAACTTTGTCGAATGCTTCGAGCACTCTTTCAAAATCTTCTTCGATGGATTCCAAAGAACCGTCCGGATTTTCGGAAATGATGAGAAGTTGTGTGATATTGGGGCCAGCGTTGATGAGCTGGATTGTCAGAACCGATTGAGAAAGTTGTCTTGTGAGAATGTTTTGGTTTGGTCCGTAATTGGTTCCTGTGATTTCGATTCCTAATTCTTCCAGGTTGGATTGGAACTGAAGGACCTCGGATTTGGATCGAACTAAGATCGGTAAAAATAGATCGCTGAGACCTACGTGGATGATGTTTCGATTTCGGTTCATGATTGCCGCCTGAGCCCTTTGTCTCAAACGGATTTTTTTTGAACAGAAAAGAAATCGGATCGGGACAAGAGTTATTTGAATTTCAGGAGGAATAGATCATAAAGTCCCTTTCTGGGAATTTGATTCATGCTTTGGCTCGTATATCCGGAACAATAGAGATTTCCTTGGAAGTCGAATCCGATTCCGGTACTGAGTATTAAGTTTTTGGAAGTTTCGATCTGTCGAGTCCATTCGATTTGTCCGGAAGAATTGAATTTGGCCAGGAATAGATCGTTTTTTTCTATCGATGTGTTTGTTTCATCAGTGATATTTTCACTGCTATAGCCTGTCGTAAAAATATCTCCGTTAGCATCAGTTGTAATTGCGGTAATTATGGTTTGTTTTTTCTGTGTAGAACCGAATTGTTGAATCCATTGTTGAATGCCGGACGAATCGTATTTAACTAAAAGTCCACGAAAGTTCGATTTGCTTTTGGTTTCTGATTTGAAATTACCATTACTAATCCCACCTACAAAAACGTTTCCGGATGGATCCACACTGAGAGAGAAGCTTTCGGTTGTACTGGAAGCGGAGCCCAGCTGAGCGAAGAGTTGACGATTACCGCTATTGTCGTATTTAAAAATAAAAAGGTCGAGAATGGTATTGGTTGTAAAGTTTGCTCTTCCTGAGCCGGTCACGTAAATACTATCCCTAACCTCATCAATTGTAATTCCACCGAGATAAATTGGGGGATTGGATCTATTTATCGAAATCTCTTTGACCCAAGTACGGTTACCGTTTGTATCAAACTTGATGATAAATCCGCTGGATCCGATCGGAGATTCTTTCAAAGGTGTGGTTGAATTTCCAATTATATAAGAATTTCCGAATGTATCAACAGCGATTTTTTTAACAATTGTGTTATAATTGCTTCCTATGCTGCTTGTTTGTCTTACCCAAACCTGGGATCCGTCCGAGCTGAATTTGATTAGAAATAGATCTCGTTTGCCTGAAAGCGGACTTGCAAAACTATCTTTCGTATCACCTGTGACGTACACGTTTCCATTGGAATCGATTGCGAGATCTTTAACTTCCAATTCTGTTTTTGGAGCTCCGACTTGTTTGGTCCAGATTGTATTTTTTCTGGAATCATACTTTCCAAGAATGAGATCTCGAATTCCAATCGGTTCGGCTTTATAAACACCTTTATCTGTATCTCCGGCAACATAGATAAAGCCATCGTTATCTATGGCGAGACCTTTTCCGTAGGTTTTTGCCTCCGACGTTCCGATCAACAAAGTCCATTCTAATTCTGGGAAATTTAAATTTTCAGAAAAAGGCTTTTGGGTGGAGGTTTCAGTTTCGAATTCGATTTCCGTTTCAGCTTTGAGTTCGGTTGTAGTGATTTGCTCTTCTTTTCCAAGTAAAAACTGTATCCAATAATCCTTAGTTTCTGGGTTGGAGACGTTGATTATTTCTGTTGGATAACAAGCTTGAAAAAATACAAAAAGAAAAATGGGGAAAAAAATCATAATATTTTCTAAAATTGAGTCATTTAGTATATACCGATGTAAAATGTATAAATGCTTTGCATATGTATTTCTTTTGGAATAGGGAGCTTCATCCTACTTGAGATAGAAAGGCGAACATGAGGAAAGAAAGTCGTTTGTGTGGATTGAGCAGGAGAATTTGTGCTCTATTTTAAGTGATCATCTCTTAAGGGATGTTTAAAATACCGTTAGATGGGTGCAGCTTGCAAATTGATGTCTGGTGAATTGGCGCAGAGGAGAGATATTCAGGTAATGGTTTTTGAAAAAGCCTCTGGAACTTGTTCCAAAATTTTAGAATTGTAGAAACACTTACTCGTTTAACTGTGAAAAAGCGGTTTAAAAAACTGGAAATTTTCTAAGGAGGTGTAATTGGAAGACGACTAAGCAATGATGATTTCTCTTCAGGTTTAGCCCCAACCTTCGCCGCCATCCATATCGGTCCAAAGATACCAGGAAAGGATCGTTCTAAAGGGGGAATAACTCATTAGAAAATGTTGGATTTCCTTTTTATTATCCTTGGAAATTCCATAGTGTTTTTCCACCGATTTTCTAAGAATCAGATCGTTGATGGAAAAGTGATCCCAACGATCCAAGGCGAAGATCAAAACCATTTCCGCCGTCCAAGGCCCCACGCCTTTAAAAGAGCAAAGAAGGTTTAAAACATCAGAATCTTCTAATTTACGAAGTTTTGAATCGGTGATATCCCGATTTAAATAAGCTTCGGCGATTCGTTTGATTGTTTCTGTCTTAGCTTGGGAAACTCCTATCTTTTTCAATTTCCCGTTTGGAATCATTAGAATCTGATTCGGAGAGGGAATTTTTTTACTTCCTGCCAGAGAAATCAATCTACGTTCGAAGGTTAGGGCAACTTTAACAGAGAGTTGTTGACCCAGAACGGATTTGATCAAAACCTGATAAGGATTACCTATGGTTTGTAATTTACAAGGTCCGATGGAATCGATCAGTTTTTTTGTGGTTGAATCTTTTTTACGAAGCCAATTGGACGCTTTTTGAAGACGGATATTCCTATCTTCTAAAACGGAAGAAGAACGTTTTTTAGGATTGGGAAATTGAGAAGAATCTGGAAGAGGCATTCAGATTTGAAAACACGGGTTATACTCTTTTTTTGAGTTTGTTTTCCATTTGGGATTTTTTTCTATAAATATGGACTAACTTTTCCAGTTCGACTAAATCAGTACAGCTAAGTTTACCCTGATCAAGCTTGATCCATTTGTTTTTAGTCAAAAGATCTAGGACCAGATTCTCGTCTTTCGGGTAGGAGAGACCGACCATTTTGATTAAATCCTTCGTGCCGATTTCAAAGTTATACGAAATTTTCGGGGCTATCTTGATTCTATTCTTTTCTACAAGAGTCAACAGAGTATCCGCGATTCTACCTTGAGGATCGTTGATCATTAAGTTTGCAAGTTGTTTGTAAGCGGTCCAAATTCTTTCGGAGAGAAGAGTGATCAAACGGGTTGCGAGTTGTGGTTGAGCTTTGACCATCCCTTCGAAGTTGGCCTTGTTGATCGCGAGAAGTTGGACGTGACCCCATGCGATCGCTGAAGCGGATCTCGGTTTGTTATCAAGAAGCGCCATTTCGCCGAAAATATCTCCATTCTGAAGAACCGCGAGTAATACTTCGTTTTTATCCACAATCTTTGTGATTTTTACCTTACCGTTTTGAATGATATACAGTTCTCTACCGGGTTCGTGCTCACAAAAGATCATCTCGTTGTCCGCGTACATACGATTGAACTTCGTAAGATCGATTGTGGGAGCTTGCATCGGTTGATTCATCGTTTGTAATTTCAGTTTTGCCTGAGTAGCAAACGGACCGTTCGGAAGATATTGAAGATATTTTTGGAATGCGTAAGCGGCGTGATGGTTGTTCTTCTGATTGAAGTAGTTTTCACCGATGTTGTAGAGTTCGTTCGGATCTTCTTCCACTGCGGAGCGGAATGTTAGGCGTGTGATTGTCTGGTCGAATTGGCGAAGTTTCATCGAAAAATAGCGGATGATTTTCATCGCAACCGGAGTGTTTCTTTGAATGAGAGTTCCGAATTGATCGTAACTCACCTCGATCACCGAAACGTCGGTGAGTGCCACTGCGGATTCGATTTGGGCGTGTTGGCTCATAGCGGCGACGACGCCGAAAAAGTCCCCTGGGCCTTGAACGGAATTTGGATCTTCGCCGACGACCGGGTTTTCTCTGCCTATCTTTACCTTCCCTTCTCGAATAATAAAGAAACTAGGAGAATCTTTTTTACCCTCTACGATAATATAGGAGCCCTTTTGGAAATTAACGATTTGGAAGATGCCTGTGGACATGCTGTTATGTTAATATTTTTTTTAAAAATCAGAATTCAACTGTTTTCATTATCGGTTTTCAGGAACCGAATCTCGAAAAAAAGAAGTATTTTCTCCACATTCCGACGTTTCTGTTTTTGAATCGTTTAAAATATCCCATTCCGAGAGTTCCACGAATGCTTTTTCGGCGAGTTCTCTGGAAAAGGACTGAGTGCAGATGGATTTGAAAACTTCTTTCGCTTTGTTCTTTTCCCCGATTTCGAGATAAAGTTTACCGACTTCGAAAAATGCGTTTAAACCTTGAGAAGAGGTCGGTTCCTGAGAATATTGATGCAAATTGATTTCGAGGACTTTTTCCGGTCGGCCAAGCCTGGAGTAATTGTTTTTTAGAATCTGATAGGCCTTATATTTGAGTTTGCTTGTCGGATAAAGAATCAGGAAATTTTTAATTTCCTCGATGGATCTGTGGAATTTTCGGTCTTTATGAGCTTCTTCTGCGATCCTAAGTAGGTTTTCGGCTTGAGTTTCCTGAAGAGGGCCGATTTCCGAACTCAAAGAGCCGGAAAAGAGAATCCAGGTTAAGGATAAAATAATCAAAAATTCTATCCGAAAAAGCTTGAGGAAAACGTTTCTAAACTTGATATTTTTTTTCCTAAGCCGAGTGTGTAGCTCTCTACGGATTTCCTCTAAGATTACTCCTTGGTGTGCATTTGGCAGCGGGAACCTGATTTTGTTGTCGTTTCGAATCACTTTTCCACAGGGAGGTGTTTGAGATTTGTAACAAACTGTAAGGAAAATGAAGAATCTTTTGGCCTGCAAAATAAAGCTCCGGAGGGAAAAATATGCCTCCTACTAAAGAATTATCTGCAGGTTTTTCGAAAAAGTTGATTACTTTTTCTGATCGATTGATTTGCGGTGGCGTTCGCAGAGTCTGTAGAGTTTTCCGGAAGAAGGGTTCTTTTTGGAGACTTTCGTTCCGCATACGATACAAAGGCCATTATTTCTTCTTTTTTGGTATAAAAGTTGAACCCTTTCGGCGCCGGACAGATTGTATTTGCTAATTTGTATTCTAAATCCTTTATATAAGTAATTGCCTACGGCTTCAATGGATTGGGATTTGACGCCTGTTATCAGGGATTCAAGATCGTCTTTTGAGATTTTTTTCGGTTTCATACTCATATTTATGACGAAATCACCTAATTAAAATTACAGAAAAAAATAAACGTTGAATCTTTTTTTAGAAAATCACTCTAAGATGGATTAAAAATAGATAAATCTCTGCAATTCGTGATTTGAAGGGAAGTTTTATCTGAACGGGGATGGATTTATAAAGGTTCCTTCTATTCGATGATCTAAACAATAAAAAGTCTTTTCAACTTAAATCGAAACTACTGAGCGCTGCATAAGATTGCGCCTAAAAGGCAGATTTTGTGCTAAGATTTCACGAGTCACTAAAGCAGGACATAGTAAAACGTAATCATTTGAAATAAATTCTTGTCAAGATAAGAACGAAGTAATTAGGTCATGAACCTTTTATTGTTTCGATTGCGGGATAGTATAACAAGACGAAAGGTGAATAGATTTGATATTGATTTCTCTGTTTACTTTTGACAAGAAATCAAACAATCATTTGAGAAATCTGAGTTTAAAAACGACTAAAGGCTTGCAAAAAATGATTGTGGCTCTTAGGTTAAACGGATATGTTTTGAAAGAAACCAAGGAGATTTCTATGAAGAATCTGCAATTGCTCTCGAACGAATCGAATCGAAGTTCCTTCCAAACTCAAAAACAAATTACTTCAAATCTCAAGTTTATCTATAGGTTTTTTTGTCTTATAACTATACTTTCGATTTTAATTGTGAATATAGGTTGTAAACCGAGTGTAAAAGACCAAGTTGAAAAGATATTATCCGATCGGGAGATTCCACTTGAGGAAAAAATTCGCCAAACGTCGTTCCTGTTGTTAGGCGACCGTTTGAAAGAAATCGAAATATCTCCGAGTATTTCACCTACTGGGGATAAAATGGACACAGTAAAAGTAACACTTGCGGTGGGAGGAAATACTGCCCTTACGTTTTTGGGACAGAAGGAATATAAGGAAAGAATGAAGTTGGAAGTGGCTTTATTATCCTTTCGGATCTTACAGACTCTCAAAAATCTTCCCATAGAAAGTTTCAGGATAAGCATCGTAAAACCGTATTATGTGAAAAATTCTCCGACAGATTCCATAGAAGAGTTCGAAGTGTTTCGGGCGAAAATGGAAAAGAATTCCCTGATTCAAATTAAGGGATTTGAAACCGTGGATTCGTTTGCCGCGGATTCTTACGATTCGCCCGAACCTGAGGTCTTGGACGTAATGGTTCAAATCGTTCGATCTTGGAAAGTGGAATTGGACGAGTTAAATCGTGTGGAAATAAAATAGGGCTTCTTCACTTCTTCTAAAACCTCAAATGTAAAAATACTTACGGGATTTAATTAACAACAATAAAATCCGTAAGAAAGTTCATGAATCATTAAAGGAACGTAATTTATACGAATTCCTACGCTTTATTGCGAACTTATGGAATGATTGTAACTGATTTTCTTAAGGTTTTGCGGATTTCCGTATCATAGAATTTCCAAGACTAACGGAAGTTCGTGCTAAAGCCGCGCGGCTCTTTTCTGTGTGGTAGGATGAGTTCATAATAAAAAAACAATGTTCTCGGAGTTTCCTTCTGCATTATTTTCAAATTTTAAAATATACTAATTTATAATTATAATTCTTTATATGCGGTTTGTTTTGTAAGTTTTCTATTTTATGTCAATCGATAGAAAGAAATGTTTTGAGATTTTGCACCTGTTTTTGGATATTCTGAAATAGAATATTTTAATCTTTTTGAATATTCATAAAACGTGTTATATAAATTGAAAATATTTATTCGCTTTTGTTAAAAAAGTTAATTTTTGTTGGCATTATTTCCGCGATATTGGTAAATAAAGTCGAATTTGAAAGGAATGGTTCTTTTTATGAATTTGAAAAAAGGGAATTCGGAAATTTACGAGTTTAAAGACATTATCACGGATTTTGAAATAAGATTCCTCACCGATGCGAGTAGAAACAATCCCAATCATTTTGTATGGATTCGATGTCTAATTATGTTCGGATTAAAATCAGAAGAGCTGGTTTCTTTACGTTGTAGTGATGTTGACTTGGAAAATAAATTATTGAAAGTTCGCGGATTTCAAGGGAGAAAGGATCGTTACCTCAAAATTTCGCCTTTTTTACTTAGGGATTTTTACGGAGCGACCCGGGGTAAAACTCCGGAGGAATACGTATTCCCGGGAAGAAAAGGGAAGTTACATCCTAAAACGATTCAGAAATTTTTCGAAAAATTAAAACGTAAAACGAATATCGAAGTAAGTTGTTCTAAAATTCGAAAAACGATAGCCATTCGACTTCACTCAAGAGGGGATTCGATTCAATTGATCGGTGAATTTCTAGGATTGAAAACGAGGCGCGCTGTCTATAAATTGGTCGGGAAAAAATCGAGGTTCAGATCGGTGAAAAGTTTTTCCTTGGATGAAATTATAGATATTGGAACTTAAAAATGAGTTGTAAACGAATTCCGAAACCTTAATTTAGGTTTAATTCTCCAAAAGGAAGCCATTTTTTGGAAATCAAAACGAAAAAGATTGGTAAGCATATTCTGGTGGCGCTCAACGGAAGGCTGGATATCGGACATTCAGACGAGGTGGAAGCGAAGTTGCTGGACGATGTTCAGTCCGGACAGGGTGATATTTTGATCAACCTGGAAAATATTTCTTACATTTCCTCCTCTGGAATCCGTATCTTTGTCGGTATGGTCAGGGAATTAGAAAAGCAGGGAAGAAAGTTGAAGCTTTGTTGCATTACTCCTCCTGTAAAAAAGGTATTCGATGTGGTCGAACTATTGGATCTGTTTGAAGTTTATGAAACAGAAAGTTCTGCGCTCGATTCTCTTGCTTAAAATCCGGGATTGCCATTCGGGTTTTTATGTCCCGGAAAACGCTCGCTATTATTTCATCTAAAACACTTTCCTGGATATTGCCGTCTCTTTTAGTATTACTTTTCGTATGGATTTTATATAACGATCGGCTTGAATTTCCTCCGGTTTGGCCGGACGAAGTTTTATTTTTTTCCCCTTCGCAAGACTTTGCGGAATTTGGAACTCTTCGAACTCGGGTTTTAGAAGGTTTGATTCCAGGAATGGAAGATACGACTTTGTGGATGCCACCGTTGTATTTTTTTTCCGGCGGTCTTTGGATGAAGTATGTGTTTCCGGGAATTGTCGGACTTCGTTTATTCACACTTGTAGTTGCTGCGCTTTGTATTTTAATTTTTTACGGGATTTTATTTAGAATCGGATTTTCTTTGTTGTCCGCGCTATTTGCCGGTTTGTTGCTCGTTACGGACCTATTATTTTTGAGAGTGGGAACGATGGCAAGGATGGAGATGCTTTGTCTGTTTTTCGCATTAGCAAGTTTATTCCTTTTGGTTCGCACCGCTTTGGATGAGGATCCAAAACCTGTCGGGAAAGTTGAAGCTTTGTTTTCCGGAATTTTTCTTGGGCTGTCTTTTCTTTCTCATCCGTTCGGTTCTGTGTTTGGAGTTCCTTCCTTGTATCTCCTTTGGAGAAGAAAATCTTTGTCGACGTCTTTGTTTTGGGTCGGAGGGATCTTTCCCCTTGCGATTTGGATCATTTGGCTGGTTCCTCATTGGAGTTCGTTTTTATTCCAGTTCGGATTGCAGTTCGGAAGGAAGAAGGAGCTTTTCACTTTGTTTTCCATCCTCACGAAGATCAAGATTTTGATCGGAGGATATGAAAATCCGGGGGTTAGGATTTTATTTTACATTTTTCTTTTGATGGGAATCGGAATCAATCGAAGGTTGTTGAGGGAGCGCTTTTTATTTCTTTTTGTTTGGATTTTTGGGACTCTTGTATTTTTGTTTTTATCCACCGAATTTTATTACGTGATGTATCTTACCCTTCCGCTTTCTGCATTAGGTGGAATGTTGTTTGAAGAATCCGATCGTAAGAGAGTGATTTACGTAGGTTCAGGGCTTTTATTTTGTAATTTGATCGTTTTGTTTCTAGCATATCGAAAAGTTGGTTTTATCAATTCGGAGTTCGATCTTGGAAAGAAATTTTCGGAAGAAATCGCGGCTGAATTGAGATATTCCAAGAAAGTTTATCTTCAGGCGATTCCTGATCCGTATTTTTATCTAAGGGAAAGGTATCCGGATCAGAAAATTTTGGAATTTATTCCGGGTGAACTTCCGGTTCCTTCGGAGAGGTTTGCGGGTACTTTAGATTCCATCGATACGTTTGTTTTCAGCGAAGGGACGAAACGGAATGATACTGTGGAAAATTATCTTAAGGAAAATTCGTCTTCTTTTTATAAAAAAAACGTTTCCGTTTCTCCTTCCACGACTCGAAAATTGATCCGCGCTCAGGCGGAAATTTATCTCCGGAAAAAAAAATGAACTCTTTTTGGCTTCGTAGATTTCTTCAATTTCAGAATATTCTATTTTTCTTATTGATTTCCTGTGTCGGTAAGGAGAGTGATCAGCACGGACTTTCGTTTCTATTACCTTTGACGGGCCCGCTTTTGAAAGTGGGGATCATCGGAGATTCTTTATCCCAAGAATCGGACGGTTTTGGACTGAGAGAAAAACTTGGCTTCCGATTTACGGTTACTGATTATTCGGTTTCAGGAAGATACGTTCCCGCTTGGCTTCAGACGATTGGGACTGCTTTGACTGAACGACAAGATCTTTTAATTTTAGAATTGGGGACGAATGATGTTTCCGGCTATCCCATCGACCAATTTCCGAAGAATTACGAGAATCTCCTCAGCTTAATCCAATCTCGTAGTAACGCAATGATCTTAGTCACGATTCTTCCGCCTACGTTTCAACCCGGCTATAGAGCAAATATCTTGCAGATTAATTCGTATCTGAAGGGGCTAAGCTCTCGCTATCCAACTGCGGATATGGAGTCCGTTTTTTTAGAGAGAGAAAATACGATTCCTTTGTATTCGCAAACGGACCTTGTTCATCCGAATCCAGTCGGATACGAATTAATGGGAACCGTCTATACGGATGTGATTCACAAACTCTACATCAAATAATAATAAGAAATCTTGAATTTCTGTCAAAGTGTACTCCGGACTTTAAATTAAGACAAAATGGCGCCCCTTCTGGGCTTGAAAACCGTGGGTTAGATGCAAGCATTTACCACAAAACAAGAAAACCAACAGAAGGAACGTAATGAAAAGAAAAATATATGTAGGAATGGATGTCCACAAAGAAACGATTAGAATTGCGTGTTTAACGAACAATACAAAGGAAATAGTAAAAGAACAGCAGATAAAACATAATGAGGTTCAGATCAAAAAGTTCGTCAATAAACTAAAATCAGAATGGAACGAGATACATAGTTGTTACGAGGCGGGAGTAACCGGTTATCCACTTTACAGATATCTAAAGTCTTTGGGAGTGAACTGTATCCTTGTAGCACCCGGAAAGATACCAAGACAAAGCTCGGATAAGATCAAAACGGATAAGAGAGACGCGATCAAATTAGCAAAATTATTACGAAGTGGAGAATTAGAATCGATTCATGTACCGAGTGAAGAGGACGAAGCGGTAAGAGATTATTTGAGATCCCGTGACAGCCTTCGTTTGGATTTAGGAAGGAATCGTCAAAGGTTAATGAAATTCTTATTAAGAAAGGGTATAACTTACTCAGCAACAAAGTATTGGACAGTCAGTCATAACAAATGGTTGAACAATCTACAGTTTAACAACGAGATCCTTCAAGAGACGTTTAACGACTATTATAGTCGAGTAAGAGTTCAAGAAGAGAATTTAAAAGCGATGGATAAGAGGATACAAGAGATAGCGGAAAGTGAACCGTATCGAGAGAAAGTAGGAATATTAAGATGTTTCCGAGGAGTGGATTATCTAACCGCAATGTTTTTACTTTGTGAGGTTTGTGACTTCAAACGATTCAAAACAGCCGGTTCGTTCATGAGTTTTTTAGGACTTGTTCCGGGAGAATATTCCAGCGGTTCCAAAAGAAAACAAACAGGGATAACAAAAACAGGAAGTCCCAGACTTCGAAGAATATTGACAGAAGCAGCTTGGCAACATCGTTTCCCTGGAACAGGAAGTAAGATTGTAACCGCACGTAGATCGGGACAACCTGCGTTAGTTGTTGCTTTGGCGGAAAAAGCATCTCTCAGATTACACAAGAAGTTTCGTAATCTACAGCAAAGAGGAAAAACTCCTCAGGTAATGATAACGGCAGTTTCAAGAGAGTTATCCGGATTTCTTTGGGCGGCGATGAATCTGGTTGCATAGAGTTAGAGTAATGTTTCATCCAATAATTGAATTCGTTAGAGAAGATGTACGATAAAGGAGGAATACTTGTTGGCTCAGTGTTGAAGCAAATTTGAATTTCAAATTTGACCTTCGTTTTAAGACTAAGAACAGCTCCCGATGTATAGATTATCCTGCGGTATCCAACCCGCGAATATCAGTCTGATCAATCGTCGCGAATGCTTTTCTCTAACGAGTTAAATTATTGGGTGATTAAAAAAAATGCGAAAAAATATTTACAGCTCCGGATGGGGGCGCCATATCAGAGCTTGTCTTAAAAACCTTTAAAGAAATCAGTTACAATCATTCAATAAGTTCGTAATAAAATATAGAAGTTCCCACAAATTACGTCTTTTTGATAGTTTACGAGCTTTCGAGCATATTTTATAATCGTTAAGTTCTCGTCGAGGTTCCTATATTTTGAGGTTTTACAAGCTCTAATGTGAGTTCGGTGTAAGAAAGTGTTTTCATTTTTTCTATAAAAATATAGGTATTTGAAGCGTAAAAATCTGGCCTTGCTTACAAGAGCAGTGTAAAAGCTCTAAATTTTTTATCAGACTTTTGTAAAATCTTCGCTTCTATAGTAGTTCCTGAGTAATCAGTTTTTTTATGGAAAAATTAAATTTACGAGACAAGTTACTTACACCGAGCTCACGTTAGTTTGCGGGATAACCTCTGCAAATAGAAAATATTCTTACGCCGGACTCCTGTAAAAATAAATCGGTTACAGTGGGAAATCTTAATATCTTGAAACTGCTTTTAGTCTGAGTTAGTATATTTGCAATTTAGAATATACGGATTGAATATTTGTGCTACATATAATCTTCCCTCGAATGGAACCGCGGTGCTTCCGGCTGAAATCAAATCTCCTGAAGTCGCAAACACTTCCTGAAAATTTCCGTCAGGAAAAATTCGAAACACCTGAGTCGGAGAATGGTAGTTCGGGTTTTTCACGTGTCTTAGAAATCGATACGTGGAACTATGGCCGACTACGAAAATTCTTCCCTGGGAATCCAGCTCAAGGTTGTCGGGACCGGAGGAATGAATGTGAATTCTTTTGGGTTCTTCCAATACAGGCTTTCCCTGTTCTCTTCGGATCGGAAATTGAAATACGCTTTTATCCGAGTATCCGGATCTATATAGGAATTCCTTTCCTTTAGAATCTTTTGTGTATAAAATTCCGTTTCCGAAAGAAAGAGGATTTCCGAGGTTGGACCAGTTTTTACCGTCGTAATGCGAAATTTCCCCGCGCTTGAATCCGAACAGATCGTCCCAGAGGTATCTTGGGACTCCTCCGGTTCCATGGTCGTTAGAAAGGAAGATTTCATTTTCAGATACTACAAAAAGATCGTTGGGACTGGTGAGTAATGGGTCCGTAAGAGTTTCTACATGCGACCATTCTTTTCCTTTCCGTTCGAAGATTTCGATTGTGTGAACTTCGTAGAATTTTGGATGAGAAATTACATAGAGTCTGTAAGTGTCCTTGGTCTTGAGAAGACTAATCCCGTGAGGTCGGAACTCCGGAGGATATTTCACGGAAAGTTCCGTTGGAACGGAAGGGTTTTTCAGATCGATCGTAAAGATTTTCCCGAGTTGGTTCTTAATTCTTCTTTCATGACTTGAGACATATAGAATTTTTTCTTCTCGATCAATTGCCAGATCTTCCGGACCCGGGAGTCCTTCGATTTTCATACAATCGGCTCCTGAAGGACCTACAGATTTGATTTCTGTACCGCAATTCAAAAAAAAGTTAAGGGTAAAAAGTGGAATTATCCTGAAAAAAAGAAGAAAAGAGTTCTTACGCTTTTCAGTTTGTTTTGGCAAATTGGATTGTTTCATATTATTTTTGGTTTTAAACTTCCTGAAAATCCAAAGATAAATAAGAAAGAAAGGAAAAAAGTAATTGCCATTTTTGTGCAGTGCATAAAAATAACAATCGAGATCCTCAAGAGTAAATTGAGAGGTTATTGTATGGAAAACAAAAAATTAAACGATATAATTAATGTAGGAATTGGAGCTGTTCAAACTTCTCGTGAAATTTTCGATAAACTCGTGGATGACTTGAATCAAGGTAAAGAAAAGATCGAAGTAAGATTTGATCAATTAAAGACTCAAGGAGAGAAGGACATGAGCGAAAGCGCTCTGAAATTAAAAATCAATTTAGCTTGGGGATTGGTTCGATTTGAGGAGATCCGGGACAACATCCTCAGTCATTTTATCAAAAGGTAAAAGCCTTGTTAAATTGAAGTGTTCTATCCTTTGTTCTCTGGACTTTAATTTTCGCCAGAGAAAGATTGAATCAAAGGAAATTATGCTCTTCTTTCGTTTTCTTGGACTTCTACCACAGAGTTTTGGAAAAAAAAGTTCTCTCAAAGAAAATTTCATATCTAAGTGTTGAACCTTTCATTCTTATTCCCAAAGAATTTAAAGTCTGTCTCAAACCCAAATCCTGAAAAAAATCAATTCTAATCAATTCAATAAGTTTGTAATAAAACGTAGTTGTTAGGAGTTAGTCTTAAAATCAGGTTTATAGAAATCAAACTGTTTGATAAACGAAATGAGGAGTAAAAAGTTCTAAATACTGATGAAGCCGAACATTGTTGTAAAGAAAAACATCCAAATTTAAATCTCGAATGCGTTTCTTGAACTAAATTTGCGGGGAGAGGC
>NZ_CP024871.1:2955000-2987500 GCF_000306675.2 Leptospira mayottensis 200901116 | reverse complement strand
TCGCAAACGGCGTCTTTTTAATCGGAACGTATTTCGTTAAACAATGGATCGGCGGGGAAGTTTTTTCCTGGGATCTTTTGAAAGCCTGTTTTACGATGTTTTCCGTCTTTTACTTCTTAATTCTTTTTGGCTTTGTCTCGGTTCTCAGTTTCGGTAAAAATGCTGCGTTTTTTGGAGGACTTGCGTTGCTTGTTTTTTCCACCTTTTTGGATCTGTTCATCTACGAGTCCGTTGCGGCGAATATGATTCAAACTTCGGATTTAAAAAAACAAGTCTTGGAAGCGATATATTGGATTTTACCCCAGGAAGGAACTGTGTTCTTTTTTTCGAGTTCTCTTCTCGCAAAAAGTCTTTCGCAAGTTCATTACTACGGAGAATATTCCCTTATCCAAATCGGTATTTGGATCGTTCTTTGTTTCGGATTCGTAAAAGTTGTTCTGGACAGGAAAGAACTCTAAGCATAAAGTGCCGGTTGACAAACCTTTAAAGAGTCATAACTCGTTTGGGATCAGATTCAAATGACCCAAGCGGAGTTTGGAAGTCCGCATGAAGATTCAATGGTTTCATTATGAAAAAGAAGGGTATTTTCTCTCCGTCAAAAATCTGAACGAACCGATTGAATCCCTCAATCCACTTTATTTAAGAATCACTCATTTCAATCGAAACATCGATAAAATTATCGGTTTTCTGCTAGATCGCTATCTTCAGTATCTGGACATCATACCTCTCAGAGAATGTATCTTTTCCATTTTAAGAGAGACTATCATGAACGCCGTGAAGGCGAATCAAAAGAGGGTGATTTTTAAGGAAGCGGGTTGGGATATCAAGGATCCGGTTCAATACGAAACGGGAATGGAAAAATTCAAGGAGAAATTAATTTCCAAGAAGGACCTTTATGCTGATCTTCTTGAACAAAACGGGTTGTACGTTCTCGTTACGTTCGGTTTTAATCAGAATAGTTTTCTTCTGAAGGTGGCAAATAACGTTGGTCTTCTTCCCGAAGAGAATCAAAGGATCCAAGAAAGAATTTCAAAGGCACGCACGTATAACAATCTTTCGGAGGTTTTCGAAAATCATGGGGACGAATCGGAGGGAGCCGGTTTGGGACTTGCGATGTCTCTTCTGATGTTAAAAAACGAAGGAATTGAAGGGGATTCGTATCGGATCAAATCCGAAGAAGGAATTACGTCGGCTTATATCAAAATTCCTTTCGAATTTAAGAAAAAAAATACCAATCTTCAAAAAACGGGGGAGATCCTTTCCGAATTGGATAATCTACCCACGTTTCCCGACAATGTAAATCAGATCATGAGTCTGATTAATAAACCGGATTCTTCGATCCATAATATCACCGAACTTGTAGGTAGAGATATATCACTTTCTGCGAATATTCTAAAATTAGCAAATTCTGCTTCGTTTTCGCAGAGAACTAAGGTAGAGAATTTGGAAGGTGCGATTAAAGTCATCGGTCTTTCTGAATTGAACAGTATTCTTTTGAGTTTGGGAACGAAAAAGATTTTGGAAGAAAAATACAAAGAGTTTGAATCGATTTGGGAACGGTCTAGCTTATCGGCGTTTATATGTAGGCGTCTTGGGGAAAGGATGGGTTGGAAAAAACAGACAATCACCGTTTTAGTCTGTGCGGCTTTGTTACACGACGTGGGTCGTGTGATTTTGCTTTCTCTTGAACCCGATATGTCCGAAAAAATCTCCGAAATTTTAGGAAATCGACTTTTACCTTCTCCATTGACTCTGGAGGAAGCTGCATTAGGAATTTCTCATACGACTTTGGGTGGTATGATCTGTGAGAAGTGGAACTTTTCGGATACAATTCGAGTTGCCGCAGAGATGCATCACAGACCGCTTTTGGTTAAGAAGGAATTTCAAGATGCGGTGTTTTCGATTTATCTTTCGGACATGATCATTGATATTTCCCGAGGTCTCTCCGATTATTTTCTAATTCAATCCGCCGTTCTTCAACATTTCGGCTTCAAAAAAGAAGCCGAGCTGGACGAATTTATGAAAAGAACTCTTCAGGAATATAAGGAGTTCGACAAAAAATCCTAAACTTTAGTCTTGCCTGCTTTATCTTGGAACTTTGCCGGGGTACATTATATACTTTTTGTGATGAATTTAGAGCTTGTCTTAAAATCTCAGAATATAGGAACCTCGACGAGAACTTAACAATTATAAAATATATTCGAAAGCTCGTAAACTATCAAAGGGGCGTAATTTATGGGGACTTCTATATTTTATTACGAACTTACCGAATCATTGTAACTAAGGCTTTGGGAAGGCTCTTAATTAAGATATATTCAATATTTTTGATATATAAACGGAAAGTGATTGTGCAGCCTCGTGAAAATCCGTTGCCCTTAATTCTTCCGGTCTTTTATTGAGATCGATTCCAGCGTTTTCCAAAGATTGGACGCTTTCATTTCGAAACTGTTCTTCTGAAAAATTTTCGGAGAGAGTTACTTCCGCGGGAAGGGAGGCGATTGGTGCGTTTCTAAGTGAGGAAGTCAGTTTTTTTCTTTTTCCCCAGAAAGCAGTTCTGCAAAGGCATTCGAGTGCGATAAATCCGGATTGTTTCTCGAACACCGGACAAGATTTATATTCTAGTATGGAGGAGTCCACGTTCGGCCTAGGATAAAAAGCCCCGGCCTTGACGTCCTTCTTTAAACTCCAATTTCCGTATGCGGAAAGATAAAATTGAATCGAAGAAGGTTCGCTTGAAATTCTTTTTGCAAATTCTTTTTGTACGAGAAACGCAGCACCTTTGAGTCCTTTTAAATTTTTAACGGAGCTTAAAGTTAGTTCGGAAGAAATGTAATAAGGGAGATTTCCAAAGAGATAAGTCGAATCTTGGGAGTATTCGTGCAAAAAGTCCAAGGCATTACCTTCCCTGATTTCGAATTCCGGAAGATATTCTCGGAGCCAATGTGCGTAAACCGGATCGATTTCAAATAAGGTGACCGGCTTTTGGAAGTCGAGCAATCCATGTGAGATTGCACCGAGCCCTGGACCGATTTCCAAAATTCGATCAATTGTCGAAAGAAGGTCGAAACTCAGACAGTTGAGAATGGATCGGATTGCATTCGGATCGATTAGAAAGTTCTGTCCCCATTTTTTTAATGGAGCCGAGGATTTAGACTCCAAAAATTTGCGGATTTCAGAAACCTTTCGAAATGGGTATTCTCTGGAGTTCATCTTTTTCCAGAAACATCCAATTCTCTGAAAGCCCAAGCAGTTTTCGGTTTCGATTCCAGACTTCCGAGTTATCCCGGCTTCCGTAAGGAGTTTCTAAAAGAATCCAACCGCTGCCCGTTTTCGTTTTTTGAGAGAGTTGGAAGAGGAAATCCTTTTTCGTATGAAAAAATAGAATTTTGGATTCTTTCGATAGAGGGATCTCTCGGATCGGGTTCGATTTGAGAAAATGAAATCGACTCGCTCGGCTCCAAAGTTCAAAATCACGACCCGAATAGAAAATGTCGATTTGCGAGCGATCTTGTAGACATTGAAAGGCCCAGACGAGACAAGATTCTTCTTCCACGAATACGTTTTTCAGGGGACGTTTATCGGTGGAATCGCAATAAGTTTTTTTAGAAATTCGAAATACGTTCGATATTGTCTTATATCCATATTTGCATTTTCCGGAAAATATCAGAGAATCTCCGCTTCTCAAAATAAAGAAAAACCGATTGTTTACGATACGATTTTCTGTAGGAAATAAATTCGGAGACTGATAAAGAAGCACATGGATTCCGAAGATAAAAATGAAAAACGAAACGCAAAAAATTGGATACGATTTTTTCCTAAATCTTTTTTTATTTTCTAATTTATAATATTCCGAATTTTGAATGTTTTTTGAAATTTCTTCGAATTTTTGTTTGTAGATCGCAGTGTCGATTTCTGGAAATGCAGAATCTGAATCGAGGGGAGGAAAATCTGCGTCTTTCGAATTCCGGTCGGAAACTTCGGCGCTTAATTTGTATTTCGGAGCACCCCGCAAATAGTTTTTTTCCATAAAATAAGTATAAAGAAATATTCCGACGCAGAGGAGGACCCAACCGATGATTCCGATCCAAATCGCGCCTCCCATTTCCCTGTAAAAACCGAGCGATTGTGATAATGTTTCCGACAGGTAGATCAAAATCTGAATTAAGAATTCCGTAATGGACCAAAACGGTTCGGCGAGGAAGGTCAATTTTATCTTTTGTATGATTAGAGAAGAATAAAGTATTGGGAGCAATATCCCAGCCAGAGGAACCACGATTAAATTCAATAAAATCGACCCGAAGCTGAAGGATCCGAATGCGAATAGTAACACGGGCATTGTTCCAAGTCCGGCGGAAAATGAAACCGATAGATTTTCTTTAAAGAAAGAAGTTATTGGATTTTCATCTGAAAGAAAATTACAAGTGGTTTGAATCGGATAAGAAAAAAGGAATATTCCAGTTACCGCTCCAAAAGAGAGACAAAAAGAGACCGTATACAATCCGGGAGGGTCCACGATCCATAAGATCCAGGCGGAACCGAGTAGCAGATCGACCGATCGTAATTTTCGAAAGAATAATCCTTGAAACAACAACATTCCCGCAAAAATCCAGGCTCTTGAGAGTGAAACCGGATAGCCCAAAGCGGACAGATAAAGAAATCCGGTAAGTAGAGGAATGATTCTCGGTAGCTTGTATCCTAAACTCGGTATTAGTCTTAGAAGTCGATATTGAACTCCCATTAGTATTCCGAGATGTAGTCCTGAGGCCGCAAACAAATGTAGAATTCCTCCTTCTTTCGCTTTCGTTTTGAATTCTCTGGAAAGTTGTTTTGCTTCTCCGAAAATAAGTCCTAAGGCAACTCGGTTGGAATTTTTTTTCAGGTCGGCTTCTTTTAACTCAAGTAAAACTTGTTCTCTAAATTTTTCTTGGAAAACTTTTTCTAGCTTTCCGAAAGGATTTTTTTGAGAAATAGCGTTCTTCTGCGGATTTTTTTGGAACCTTACCGGAAAATAGGTCGAAACACATGCGAAAAGAAACATTCCAAAAATGGAATATTTTACAATTTGAAACCTTTTTTTTAGAAGTGATCCGATCGAAATTGCAATTACGCCGATTCCGATCCATAGAAGGATCATGCCTGGTAGGATTAAATCAATGACGATTCCTACAAATGTTCCTAAGGAAATTTTTGAATATGCGGAGCAAGGCAACCAGTTTTGGATATGTTTTTTCACATCTTTTACGGTTTTTGATCTGCTTCCTACGGAATGTTTTTTATTTCTATTTTGGAATCGATTTCAAGGCAAGGATTTGGGGAACCTACAAAAATGTGGGAACTTCTCTCTTTTGAATCTGCTTGTTAACTTTTCTTTGAGTTCTTACAGGATTTGTCGTGTTTGAGGATGCGGACCTGTTTTTGCAGTAGCTCCCACAGATTGAATTTGATTTGACGGAATGCCTCTAGCAGGTGCAGGTCCGGAGAAATGCGGAGTTCGTAGCGGCCCGGGTCCGTCTTGCGGCGGGGAACGCCCGGAAATCTACCGACAAATTACTTGCTTTTGAGAATTTGGGTTTTGTCTTTTTGTTCTAGTCTTTTTTGTGCGGATCTCAATTCCGCATCCGCAATCGACAAGGTCCATTCTGGAAAATGTCTAACTAAAAAATATTGAAGCCAGGAATCCCAGGTTGCATATCCTAAAAATTTCCTTTTAGGCAACCAGTTCATAAATGCGTTCGTCACTTTTTCTACGGAATGAACCGCGTTGATTGCCGAACCCATTTCGATCTCCTTTACGAGATCGGGTTTATCCTGATTTTCTTTTTTCAACCCGGGGGTATCGGTAGTTGGAGGAAGAAAAACTTTCACTCGAACTCCATGAAGCATCATTTCCTGTCGCAAAGATTGTGCAAAACCAGTAATCGCAAATTTACTCGCCGAGTACGCTCCGTAACCGTATATGGAAAACGTAGCAAGCATGGAAGAGACGAGTACGATGTCTCCGTACTTTTGTTTTAGGAAATGATCCTGAAAGGCTCGAACCAAGTTGACGTGTCCGAAAAAATTCACGTCCATCAATTGATAAAAGTCCGATTCCTTTAAGTCGCCGACTTTTCCCGCTTTCGCATAACCACTGTTACAGATGAGAAGATCCAGTCCGTTTAAAATTTTTAGGGTCTTTTTTGCAACTTTTTGGACTTGTTCGGGTTTGGAAACGTCCGCGATTGCAAAATCAAAAATTGCGTTTTTGTGGCCTATCCTTTTCAATTCCTCTACGGTCGTTTTTAGGTTTTTTTCATTTCTGGCCGAGAGAATCACGCTTGCGCCACGTTTTGCGAATTCGACGGCTAATCCTTTGCCGATTCCAGAGGAACCTCCGGAAATAAAAACTTTTTTACCTGCAAATTGTGGGTAATTTGATTTCATATCCGATGTTCTCCCTCTTTTTAATACGATTTCCGAGATGTTTCTACGAACGATTCTACAATAAGGAGAATCGATTTAGTAAATTTGAATATTTGGAATCTATTTTTTAATTTTGTATCCCGTTCTGAAGATCAGCCAAACTAAACCGAGGCAGATCGAAAGAAACACGAAAACCATTGTAAGGCTTACTCCCACACTGACGTCTGCTATCTCGTAAAAGCTCCAGCGAAATCCGCTCACTAAATAAAGTACAGGATTAAAAAGAGTCAATTTCTGCCAAAAAGGAGGAAGCATATTCACCGAATAAAAACTTCCGCCTAAAAAAACGAGAGGGGTGATGATAAGCAGGGGAATGATCTGTAACTTTTCGAAATTTTCGGCCCAGATCCCAATAATGAACCCGAACAAACTGAAAGAGATCGAAGTTAGGAGTAGAAAGAGTACCATCACAAAGGGATGTGCAATTTTTACAGGAACAAATAGAGAAGCGGTGGCGAGCATGATCGTTCCGAGAATCATAGATTTTGTTGCGGCGGCTCCTACAAAACCGATTACAATTTCGATCATGGAGACCGGCGCAGCGAGAATTTCATAAATTGTTCCAGTAAACTTTGGAAAATAAATTCCAAAAGAAGAATTGGCAATGCTCTCCGTCAATAAAGACAACATGATAAGGCCCGGAACGATAAAGGATCCGTAACCTACTCCGTCGACTTCCTGAATCCTAGAACCGATTGCCGATCCGAAAACTACGAAATATAAGGAAGTGGAGATGACGGGAGAAGCGATGCTCTGAAAGAGCGTTCTCCAAGTTCTGGACATTTCGAAAATGTAAATAGATTTGATTGCGTAAAAATTCATTGTGATACCAATTGAACAAATATTTCTTCTAAAGAACTTTGGGTCGTATTCAAATCTTTGAATTCGATTTTGGCCTTTTTGAGGTCTTGAAGAAGAGCGGAGATTCCAGTTTGTTTTCCATGAGAATCATACGTGTAAAGAAGTTGTTTTCCGTTGTTTACGATCTCCAATCCTTTCGTTTTCAAAGTCGTCGGAATTTTTTTCAGAGTTTGAGTTAAATCGATTAACAATTGTTTTTTACCGAGTTTTTGCATGAGTTCTTTCTTATCTTCCACAAGGATCAATTCACCGTTGTTGATCACCCCGATTCGATCAGCGATTTCTTCGGCTTCTTCAATGTAATGAGTGGTGAGGATAATGGTTACTCCGTTTTCGCGGAGATTACGGACGATATTCCACATATCCTTTCTGAGTTCAACGTCCACTCCGGCGGTAGGCTCGTCCAAAAAGAGAATCCTCGGTTCGTGCGCAAGCGCTTTGGCGATTAAAACGCGACGTTTCATTCCACCCGAAAGGGTAAGAATCATGTGGTCTTTTTTTTCCCAAAGAGAAAGGGACTTTAAAAGTTGTTCAATATAATCGGTGTTAGGCGGTTTTCCGTACAATCCTCTTGTAAAATTTACGGTCGCCCATACGGATTCAAATGCGTGTACACTCAGTTCCTGCGGAACGAGTCCGATCTGGGATCTCGTAAAACGAAAGTCCTTGAGAATGTCTTTTCCGGAAACGCGCACCGAACCTTCGCTCGGATTTACGATTCCACAAATGATGGAAATCAGAGTTGTTTTACCGGCTCCGTTTGGGCCGAGAAGCGCGATGATTTCTCCGTCCCGTATTTCCAGAGAAACGTTTTTCAACGCTTGAAATCCGTTCGCGTAGAACTTGGAAAGATTGTTTACAGAAACAATGGGTGACTTCGTTTTCGGTTTCATATTCCTCTTAATGACTTAAATTCGTTTGAATAGAATGCCTAATGTACCGAGTCCCCTTTCTCAGCACAGCATCATTTCGATTTTTTAAACTGGATTTGTAATGCGATTTTTTATTGAATTCTTCTTTCAAGAGGGGCGCAGGAAGGTCGATTCGTAAAATCCTGAGAATGCCCAAATCGATGCAGAATTTGGAATGTAAATCCGATATCTTTTGAATCGAAGTATAAACAATGGCCGTTTTATATTCGATGTTTTGTTAAGAAATTGGCCCGTTCTAAATTTTAAAACCGGTGTTTCTCTTCTGAGAATTGGCGATTCCGATTTCCCAGGTCTTCGGGTTGCCCGCAAGAATCACTTGGTTTTTGGCTCTTGTGATTCCAGTGTATAAAATCTGACGGTTGAGAAGTCTATGAGAGCGTTCTTTTTCCTGAGATTCAGGATGATCCGGAATATAAATTAGAATTGTATCATATTCTGATCCCTGGCTTTTGTGAATGCTCATCACGAATGCCGGTTCGTGTTTTGGAAGAGTGTCTAACGCAAAGGGCAATAATTTCCCTTCGATCGGAAAAACTGCTCTGAGCTCTCCGGTCGATTCTATTCTTAAAACGATTCCGATGTCGCCGTTGAAAAGTTTTCTGTTTTTATCGTTCTGTGTGATTAAGATGGGAAGTCCTATAAAATAAAGACGTTTGGAAAGGCGTTTTGTGAAAAAATCCGGGTTTTGGCCTTTTCTATGGAAAAGATCCTGCGTGGCCAGATTCATAATTTTCGTTTGAATCGCTTCCACTCCCCAATAACCGTTTCTAAAAACGGTAAGGCAGCGGAATTTTTTCAGCTCCTCCTGAAATTTTAAAACGAAATTGGGCTCATTTAAATCGAAAGAATTCTTGATCTTCCAGGTCCCGATTTTGGAAATCCTGGGTTGAAGAATTCCGGTCCAAAGTTTTTCAACTAGTTCGTCTCTTGATAAGTGATCCGAAATCTTATTTGCGGAATTTTGCAACCATACGACTTCGCTTTCATATCTCAAATTTTCTCCGATCATTGTCGTTTTCGGAAAAGAGTCGTCGATCTTTGTTCCGAGATTTAGGTTTTCGGGGGAATATCTGAGAATCTCTTCCGCAAGAATAACGATCTTTGAAACGTTACCCTTCGATTTCTGACGATTGCTTTCCTTGAGTCTGGAAACGAAGTTCGCTTTTTTCGATTCTAATACGGATAAAAAGTCGCTTAACACCGCGCCCTTTTCCACAGAAGGAAGTTGATGAGGATCTCCGATCAGTATAAATCGGAACGGAATTTTTCCATCGTTTTTTTTAGTATTGCGAGGGATTGCGTTCCATAAGGAAAGCATCAGATTTAAATCGACCATCGAAACTTCGTCCACAATGATCAGTCGATGCGGAAGATATCTTTCACGATTGTAATAAAATCCGCCTAACGACGATTTGTAGGAAAGAAGTCCGTGAACTGTTTGCCCCCGTAAGAAATTGGATTCTTCTGTTTCGGAGATTTTTTTTAGGTTTTCCTGAATCGATTCTGTTAATCTCTGTGCAGCTCTTCCCGTAGGCGCTACGAGCGCGATTTCTTCGGGAGAAGGAAGTTGTCCGAGTTGATTCAAAATTTCTAACAGAAATGCGACGACAGTCGTTTTTCCGGTTCCCGGACCTCCGCTGACGATGTGAAAAGAGGAATTGAGACAGGAAAAGATCGCCTTTACCTGCGTTTCTTTTAATGAAAAACTTTTTGATTCCAGATTTTTAAGAATTTTCTCGGCACGGTATTGGTCGACTTTCGGTGGAACGTTGTTTTGAATCCTTTCCTTTAGGAGATTTTCCAGATCGGTTTTAGATTGATGTGTTTTTTCGAAGTAAACCCATTCCTTGTTTTCGAATTTGTCCACGACTAGACCGGGAGGTTTTAATTTTAAAACGTTCTTCCATTCCTTTTTTACGGGAACGCATAAACTTCCCTCTTCCATGGAACTCCAAATCGAATTCAGAATTTCTAATAAACAATCCGAGTCCGAAAATTTTTCGAGACCTTTTTTTTTGATCCCGGATTCGTCCAGGCCTAAAATATCCGATTTGAGTTTTTCGATAAAAGGGGAGAACGACTCTTCCATCAGAGATCCTCCAACCAGTGAACGGCGGTCAGTTCCTGTACGATTTTGTGGATTGTTTCCATTCTTTCTGGACTCCAATTAAAGTCCGAATAAATTCCGGAGCTCTCTCCGTGTTTCATCCCTCTTAGGAAAAAATAATATACTCCTCCAATCTTTTGAAAAACATCTTTCGGCCCGAATAGGTTCTTTAGATATTCGTAAAGTACCATCGCGTAGATGTCTCTTTGTAGATCGTATCGACTCTCCGTGTTTTCCACATTCCGTTGTAACGAAAGGGGAGAGTAGTCTTCAAGCAGATTCGATTTGTAATCTGCGATATAGAATTTATTTTTGATCTCAAAGACCAAATCAATGGAACCTTTTAAAAAGTTACCAGGATCTTTGCCCGCTGGATCCAAGTTCAAATGAAAGTCCATCTCCGAAATTCTATTTTCTTTACTAAGATCCACAAGGCTGAACAGGGTTTTATCCTGCAGAGGAATATTTGCATTTAAGGAATTCCACAGGATTTCTCCGGCTCTTTTTTGATAGATTTCTTTTTCTGAAAGGGTATTCTTTTTATTTTCTTTTGAGAGTCTAAAGTAATTTAAATAGAAATTCATTCTAGAAAGAACTTTCTGATTCTTTAAAACTTCCTTCGGTGTTTTGGTCTTAAAAAAAGAAAAATCCAGTTCTTCCAAAAGGGCATGTAAAAAAGAGCCGGTCGCGGCCGACGAAGGAAGTGCGTCTTCGGTTTCTGTGCCTTCCGCGTCATCGGATTTGAAATATTCTGTTTCTTCTAAAGTGGAAATAGGCTCACTTTCCGAAGTTTTAGCCCTGGTTTTCAGGGAAGAATAACTGTGCAAACGAATCATCTTGGAAGACTCAGATTCGCGGTGAAGCAGCGGTGTTAAACGGACTTCGGAGACCCAAGTTCGATTTCGTATATTCGGGTCTGTTTGGTCGAAAGAAATAGGAGTCCAAGCGATTGGATGAAACGAATTCGGATCCGGTTCGTTTTCCAGGATATGTTGTAATCTAGGATACAGGATTTTATAATATGCAGAATCTCTTGTCTTTTTGTGGTTCGTGGGAGTGTAGAAGGGGAGATATAGCCTGACTTTCGGGCGAGTGATCCCGACGTACAAAAGCCTTTTGTTTTCATTCAGAGATTGATAAGAATATTCTTCTTTGCTAATATTCTTTTCTTCTTCGTTGTCCCAAAAACTTAACTTCCAGGATCTTTCTCCGTCTTTTCCAGCAACCGGATAATCGTAAACCTCTGGAACAAAATTGCCGGAAAGATGGAACAGAAAAACGACAGGCCATTCCAAACCTTTGGAAGAGTGTAAAGTGAGAATTTGAACAGCGTCTTTTTCGGTTTCTTTTTCGAATAGGGGGGGCTCTTGTTCACTTTTGGACTCGGTCTGAAGTAGTTTCAATTCTTCTAATATTTCTTCCAAGTCGGCCTGATTGGCGATTTGGAACTGAAGCAATTTGCGGAAGATTTGTTCGTAGTTCGTTCTTTTCCTTTCCCAGTCTATATCTGTTTCGTCTTCGGTTAGGAATATTCTGCTGTCCTCCTCTATGGAACGGAACAGCTCAGGAAATTTACGATCAATCGCAAGGGTTTTCCACCGGTCTAAAGTAGTTTTTTCGTAGGACTCTATCGAATGTTCATCGAATGCGGCGAGATGATCGGGGTGGATTTGAAACAGATCACCCAATAAAAGTTTTCGATAGGAGGAGGGTTTATTCGGGTCTAAAAGGCATTCGAATATATTGGAAATCTGATACGATTCGGGAGATTGATAGATACCCTCTTGTTTATAAAACGAACAAGGAATTCCTCTGAGTTTTAAAGATTGTTCCGCAAGTTTTCCTTCCGCCTTACTCTTAACGAGAATTGCGATTTCTCTAAAGCTCAGTTTTTTTTCCGCAAAATGAATCTCTTCGTTGGATTCTTCTAAAATTTGATACGAAAACGAATTTTCACTTCGAGTAAGTTTCAGGATTTCTTCTCCAATGAATTGACCCCAAGCGTTTTTTGCATCGTCCGTTTTCCAGGTATCTTTTCCAACAAAACGTACGATTTGAATTGGGCCTTCCCTATGTTTGTCGCTTAATAAAATTTTCGGATTTTTTTCAGGAGCAGAAACCTCCGAGTATTCGATCGGAGTCGATTCGAAGTTTCGTTCTACGATCGGAAAAAAACTTTGTTCTCCGGTTTTACCACCGAATATTTCGTTATAAGCGCGGATCAACTCGGGAACGGACCTGTAATTGACGTTCAATGAAATCTCTTGAGCCTTATGTTTTTTTAATTCTTCCTTCGCTCGGAGATAGGTTCCGATATCAGCTCCTCTGAATCCGTAAATCGATTGTTTAGGATCTCCGATGAGATAAAGAGCTCTTTGTTCCGTTTTGTCGTTTTGTTCCAAAAAGAGTCTGGCGAAAATTTCATATTGAGCCGAATCTGTATCCTGGAACTCGTCTAAAATTCCGACTTTATATCTGCTTTGAAGAGCCTTGCAAAGGTGAGGATTTTTTAAAGAGTCCCTCGTTTGCAAAATCATCTGGTCGTAACTCATCCATTCGGACGTTTTAAATTCCCGTGCAACCATTTCTGCCGCGATCAATGCCGTTTTTTGACGGAAAGTTTCTGCATTCATCGGAGTCGTTTCGTTGGAATACGGATATTTTTTCCCACTCAAAAGTTTGGAACCGGCGATGAGAATATTCTCTTTTTGTGATATATATCCGGATAAGGAAAGAAACGTTTCAAGCTCTTCCGGATTATTCACCCAAGAGTTCCATTCTTCGTGTTGAAGCCTATACAAAGCCGAGTTCAGTCTTTCTTTCGAATCGGTTAAGACCCATTTGGAAGGTGTTTCCGTTTCTACCGGATATTCCTGCAGAATCATATTACAAAAACCGTGTATGGTGGAAATCGTAACCTGGTCGAGTTCTCTCGCTTCTTTCGTAAGCTCGGCCGCGATGAGTTTTTTTCGAAGTCTCTCTTTGAGTTCTCCCGCCGCCTTTTCCGTATATGTTAAAATCAAGATTTGAGTTAGAGGAATTTCGTATTTGCCTATCAGATCTTTTACGATTTCCATGATCGTATACGTTTTTCCCGTGCCTGCGGACGCTTCGATAAAGCTAGATTGAAACTCATAAGAACGTCTAACGTTCATATGAGTTCCTTCTTCCAATCTAAGAAGGGCTTATAGAAATTTTTAGCCCATTGGATTTGGGATTTTAGGATCAAGTTCGGAGTTTTGGGATAGAGTTTAACTAAAGAGGACAATCCGCTCTTAACTTCGTTTAATTCCTCCTTCAGGAAACGAATCCACGCGTTTTCATCGTCGAACACATCGTCCAGTGTTTTGTTTTTGGAGTTGCCTTGGATATTTTTTAGGTAATAATTGAGGAAGGCTTTTCGAGGAAAAAAGACAGGTTCTTCTTTCATATATTCCATTAGAATTTTTGCAAGGTATTTGATTCCGATAGACGGACTTTCGATATTATATTCGAGAAGGAGAGAGTTTTTCTTTTTGGGTTCTTCGGAAGGACGGGGTTTAAAGGAATAGATCTTAAAATTTTCGTTTGAAGAGGCGAAGGCAACTCCGGTTAAAAAAGGAAAACTCATCGTTCTCCAATAATCCTTGTAACCAAGATAATCCTCGCTAGGTTTTTCTTCCAAACTCTTCGAAAATAGCCAGTATAAGTTCCCGTCTTTTTCGATGACGTGTTCCCATTCTCCTTTGATGGAAAAGTGACCGGATTCTAGAGGGACTTTGAGTTCCGGCATTTTTTTACAGACCGAATCCGGTAGGCCAGTATCTCCTAAACTCAGGTACGGATAATACATTCCACCTTGAAAGATAGGCTTCCATTCGGAAAGGTTTCTACTTGTTGTTACGAGATATCGAACGAGATCCGTTTCTTGAATCTTCCCGAATACGGACCTTGGAAATTTTGCTGAAGACCTTTCCATTTCCAAAATCGGAGAAATTACTCGGAGGATTTTTTCCCGGTCCCAACTCCAAGGCTCTTTGGAAACCAAGTCTGGCACCATTAAAGCATGCATTTTTCTTAATATGGAAGTTTCCGCGATTGCATCCAGGTCGAAGATTTCTTTTTCGTGGTCACGACTTTCCTCTTCCTCAAGATACATCCCGAGTTTTCTTTTAAGATAAGTATCCAGGGGGTCGCTTAAGAATTGAGAGAGTTCCTTTATGTCGATTCCAGATAGAGGAGGTGTTGAACTCGTTTTGGCAAGTTCCTTCGGGTTTTGGAAACGATCGAGGATAGTATAATCGTTTCGATTTCCATTTACCCATATCCTCCCAAAGTCGTAGCTTACGAGACCTTGTTTTAATTCTTCGGGAGTATGTTTGTATTTTATACTATACGAATGTAGTGGGAGTTTGACTGCTTCCTTGACTTGCAGAGATTCCATGATTTCGAAAAGATGAGAACAAGGTTCGAAGGTTTTATCTTCCTGAAGATTTTTTCCGACATAGCTCAATGTGAGGGATTCTTTTGCCGAGTGAATGGTTTCCCATAAAAGGGATTCTTGAATTTCTCTACGAGAGATATCCCATTCTTCCCGGAAGTCTTTCCTAAGATTTAGTTGGGAGCGGTCGTTGGAGCCGGGAAATTTTCCTTCTCCTAAACCTAGGATATAAATGTGTTTGAAAGGAAGCGGACGCATGGGTTGTAGGAGCGAAATCGTAACTCCTCCCGTGAGATACGCTCCCTTACGATACGGTATCTGATCGAAGATCTGTTCCGTAATAAATTTCAGAAGAGCGATTCCTTCCTCTTTACTTTGTAATTGAATTCCCTCCCACTCAAAAAGAGATTCCAACCAATTTTGAAAGAGCTTTCCTTCTTGTTCGTATTTTCCTGGAAATTCGAAAAGTTCCTCCAAAGAAGTTCGAACGATCTTGAGATAATCGAAGGTCCAAAGGATTGTTTTCCCTTCGGAGAAAGAAAGAATGTCGTTTTTCGCTTTGAGGACGGTTTCCCAAAAATTAGTGAGGTGGAAAGAATTCTCGTCCGATTCGAGAGAGATCGGAGCGATCTTGTATTTCGTCCAAGCGAATTCCTGGGATAAGATGGAAGAAAGTCGTATTCTTTTAAGTCCATTAGAAATTTGGAATGAATCTTTCTCTCTTCCGGATTCTTCGTATTGAACTCCCGATGTTTCGATCAGTTTTTCAAGAATTGATAAACTTTCCGAATCACTCCGAATATTGCTGTGTAAGAGAGGGTTTCGAAGAAGTTTGAGTAGGCTACTTTTGTCGATGGAGTTCCCGGAGCAGATTTTCCAAAAGTTCATCAAACCTCGATAAAGTAAAGAAGCTTCGTTCGCCTTAATATCTGTCAAAGAATAAGGAATTTTTTTTCGAATCGGGTCCGCATCTGCTTTAGTTTGTAAAAGAATTCCGCCGTCAAACACCCATTCGACGGCCGGACGATAGACACGCATATCCGTAACGAGAATCGCAAAATCTAAATAAGTCGATTGATGATCCTGATTCATTTTATAGAGAATATCGTTTGCCACCGATTCTATTTCCCGGTACGGAGAAGGAGCGTTCCAGAATCGAACCGAAGCGTCTTGCGAAAGATCTTGAGGGTTATCTCTGTTTTGATTCCCTTTCAGAGTGTTTCGAAGGGTTGAGAGCTTTTTCGGATACGTATGAGAACTTTCCAAATTTTTAAAAATGACTCCGGGAATGGAAGTGGTTCTTGAAGCGATATGAGACTGGGGATTGGACCATCTTTCCGGTCCGAGAAAGTTATTCGCGTTTGAAACGTAGCCCGTATGAAATTGATACAGATAGATCGGAAGTTTATCTTTTTGAGAAAGGGATTCTAAAATTCCGAGATACGTGTCTGCGAGGTTGGACAAACAAAAAAGATGCAGGGAAGGAAAATTACGAGGGGAATGCGTTTTGTCTTTCTGTATTTCTTTGAGGAAAAATTGGACGAGTGTATTTGGTTCTTTGGAATTCAAAAAAACTTTTTGGTACAATACTTTTTGAAAATGGTAGTACTCGTCTTCTTGGGGGAACGGAGATGGTCGGCGGGAGATCATAGGAATGTCGATTCCCTTTTCCTTTGCCCAACTTTGAATCCAAGAGGATCGGTTTAATTCGTAATCTTTATAAAGCGAAGTCAACCTTGCGCTCAAAGAAAAAGCTCGCGTGATATTTTCCAGGAATGAGCGTAAAAATATTGTCTCTTTCGAATTTGCGTTTTCGATCAGAAAGGTGAGAATTTTTCTTTGAGTTGCCTCCCGGCTTGGGAACGCGCGTTGGAACGGATCGTAGTCCAGGTTCGCTCTGAGGTGAAAGTATTCTTCAAGGGCTTTTTCAAGATAAAGGAATCTAAGATTTGCGGAAAGTCCAGAAAATCGAGAAAGATTCAAGTTCAACCAAAGTTTCATGTTCGTGCTTGGGACTACGATTACGGGCGAATGCAAAGGAAAATTTTTTCTTTCTTCGAGGATATTTCCAGAGAGTTCGACGGCCATGTCTTCGAGCGATAGACTTGTGATGTGAGTGATTGACAAGCGACTACTCCGGCCTTGAATACGAACATTTTAAGAATTCGGCATCGTGGCAAGTAATTACGTTTTCTCTTGCTTTCAAAGATCTAAGATAAATTCTAATCGTAATGCATTCTCTTAGTCAGCTCAGGAACCTTTTCGGAATTTCTACATTCAGAAGTTCTCAAGAGAGGATCATTTTGGACGTACTTTCCGGGAAGAATTGTTTGGTCGTCATGCCGACGGGAATGGGAAAGTCGATTTGTTATCAACTTCCTTCTCTTGCTTTGGATGGATTGACCGTTGTTATTTCACCTTTGATCGCGTTGATGCAGGATCAGGTTTTAAAGTTGAAGCGGCTTGGAATCGACGCGGGTTATATCAATTCCTCTCTTTCCAAACAGGAAAGACTTCGATGCTATCAGGATTTGAAAGAAGGAAAATACAGAATCATGTATGTTTCTCCGGAACGATTTCGCAAGAAAGAATTTATAGGTTCACTTCAACTTAGAAAGGTATCTCTTCTTGCGATCGACGAAGCTCATTGTATTAGTCAGTGGGGACACGATTTTAGACCGGACTATACGAAAATTGGAGAATTTCGGGAAATTTTAGGAAAACCGACTATAATAGCATTAACCGCAACTGCTACTCTTGAAATTCAAAAAGACATCGTGCATCAAATGGGTCTGCAGGAATCGGAAATCCAAGTTTATAACGAAGGAATCTGTAGACCAAACTTGTTTCTGGACGTTCGAACTTTTGTCGATGAACCTTCCAAATCGGATGCGATTCTGGAACTTTTGAAAAAACAAAGAAAGAGTACGATCGTTTATTTCAATTTGATTCGGAATTTAGAAAAGTTTGGGGAGAAATTGGATGTACAAAAAATTCCACATAGAATCTATCACGGACGTTTGTCTCCCGAGCAAAGAAAAAAAGTTCAAAAACAATTTTTAGAATCGGAAGATACGATTTTACTAGCAACGAATGCATTTGGAATGGGAGTTGATAAGCCGAATATACGGATGATCATACACGCGGAACTTCCTTCTTCTTTGGAAGGATATTACCAGGAAATCGGAAGAGCGGGAAGGGACGGCAACGCATCCGATTGTCACGTATTTTACGACCAAGACGATTTGACCGTATTAATGGATTTTATCGAATGGCAAAATCCGGACGCATCTTTTATCGCTCGTACCTACCAAACTATGGAGCGACTCGGAGAAAAATTGTCTTCGATCGAATACGACGAATTGCAGTCTATGATCGTTCATAAAAATCGAGGAGATCATCGGCTTCAGACCGTTCTCAATTTGTTTGAAAGGCACGGAGTTACTTCGGGAGAATTGGAAAAGAAGTCATTGAAATTGAGATCTCCGTTACCGGATGTTCTTTGCTCTTCCGAATATTTGGAACGAAAAAAGAAAACGAGTTTGAAACGATTGTACCAAATGCTTCTTTATCTGAAATCGGAAAGATGCAGAAGGGAGCTCGTCTACGAATACTTCGATGCGAAATGGAATGGATGCGGAAACTGCGACGTCTGTAAATATCAAACGACGGGAGTACGAAAATAGACGAGTTTGCATTTGCAAATGTTGGATAGAGGTTGCAAATTCGTCTCGCTAATTTTCTGAAATAGATATCGATATATATATGGTGGAAGCCTTCGGTTTTACCGAAGATAAAAAAAATCAGCAAACCATCTTGAAAATAATCCAAAAGCAATTATATAAGTTTAAAATCCATTTTTTTAAGTGATTTCTAAACGTCTGAAGAGTGGATTTTTTCGTTTACAATCTTTTTTTTGCGCATAGGGTAAAATTAGGGAGAACAAAATATGAAGATTTTATTATATATTTTAGCCGGGTTTGTCGCTTTGGTCGTAATTCTTACGTTTGTTGCTCCAAAAGAATTACGTTTAGAAAGGGAAATAGTAATCAATCAACCAAAGAGAATCGTTTTTACGGAATTGAAACTTTTGAAAAATCACGAGCAATGGGATGCTTGGTCTAAAAAGGATCCGCAAATGAAAAAGGAATTTAAGGGGAAGGACGGCACGGTCGGATTCATTTTTTCTTGGGAAAGTGAAAATCCCGAAGTGGGGACTGCGGAACAGGAAATCACGAATATAATAGACGGAGAACGACTTGAAACTCGGATTCGTTTTAAAAAACCGTTTGAGGCTAATTTTGATTCTTATCTAACTACTGTTTCCGTAGATGAAAATCGGACGAGGGTGCTGATAGGCATGTCGGATCAAATGTCTTTTCCGATGACCGTAATCAGTTTTATCACTAATATCTGTTTCGACCAGCAACAGAAAGTTATCAGAAATATGGACGATAGTTTGAACAACCTTAAGAGTCGGCTTGAAAGATAATAGAACCAAGTCTTAAAACTTTAGTGGGTTTTAAGATTAAGAAAAATATTGCTTGATAATAACTAAAAAGGACGGGCTTGACTCAGAGAGCCGGTTTCAAGACTTCAAAACTTATCCCTAAATAAACGATCCGACAAATTTCTAAAAAATGCGAAAATTTCCACAGATACGTCTAGCGGTTTATAACACTTTTGCGCGCGTTTCCCTGTTGTTTAAAATTATATGAGTTCTTACATTTTAGGTTTTGGGACCAGGCTCCTTGAGTGTAACTCATTCGGGTTTAAAGTTGCCATCAAGAACAACTTATCGGTCGAAGGTTTATGTGTTAGTATCTTCGACCGAAATTTCTTGACTTGTTCGAACTCCGAATGGTTTCAAAGAAGCGTTTTCTTAGGCGGTTCTTTTTCTAAAATTCCGTGTGATTTTCCCGATCCGTCGTATTCATTCGACTTTTCGTTTCAACTCGGAATTTGATCGTAACATTCTGAGAAAATTTACGTAAGTATATTCAAAAATAAATATATACTAAATCCAGAAACGATCGTTGAATTTTATCGTATTATTTTATTTCCACAATTTTTTTGATGTTGTTCAAACCGGTTTCAAAGTCCTTTCCGATCATCTGATCCATATCGCAGAAAAGTCCCATCACTTTGGAAATGAATGCGTTCGAACCATACATCGCCCAGGTGACATGAGTCATGCCGTTTTTTACGATTAAGGAAAATTCGGTAGTGTTGTGCGCTTCAAAAGGGGAAAGAAAGTCTAATTGCATTTTGATACTGGAGGGAGAATTCGCTTCTATGATTTCCATACGACCTTTTCCTACTTCACTATTTCCTTCCCATTCATAAATGGAACCTACTCCGGAAACGGCGCCGTTAAAAGTTTTTTTCATTGCGGGGTCTAATTTTTCCCAAGGGGACCAGGAGGCCCAACTATGATAGTCGTTGATCAGAGTAAAGATCTTTTCGGGTTGCGCGTTCATGCTCAACGTTCTTTCGTAACGAAAGTTAGCCGGTTTGGTGGAAGCGACCGCAAGCGTACCCAAGACGAAAATTACGAATGCTCCGAGCACAGCTAAAACGATTGTTTTTAATTTCGACATAAAATTCTCCTAATGAATTTTTTAACTTTTTTATTTTACCAGATATTCTACCAGGCGATCCATAGCTTGATTGATATCTTCGATTGATAAACGGTTTCGATGTTCTAGTGTTTTAAATAGCATCCTCCTGTGCAAAGTGTTTTCCCATTTTGCGTCCATTCCGGTATTGGGCCTTGAATTTACACTGGGGACTCTTTTATTTATTTTAGGATTGCTTCGAGTTTATCGAGGGATTCGTTCCAACTCGCGTTTGTCATATCGCTCACCTCACCGACTGGAATACCAGTATGACGCAAGGTTAATTTCGTTTTTCCTTGATGGTTTTCGAAAGTAAGAGTTACTAAAAGAGATTCTGGCCAATAACCTTGAATACCGTATTCGGATGCAGGAACGGTATTACCGTCTTTGTCTGAAAAACTATCTGTTTGAACAATTTTTTCTGGTCTTACAATTTCTTTGTAAACACCGGCAGACCAGAATTCTTGGCCGTCTAACGCGCGCATACAGAAGATATATTTACCACCCACACGAAAATCGATATTACAAACCGGCGATGTAAAATTTTTCGGTCCCCACCATTTCATTACTTCTTTCGGGACTGTCCAAGCGTCGAAAACCGTTTCTCGAGGTGCGTTGAAAATCCGAGTAATAACTAAGTCGTCGTTTGTTTGATTTGCCATTTTGATTCTCCTTTCTTTTTTCAATTTCATAATGAAATGTTCGCCTTACGGTTTGCCCCGAAATCCGGATTTTCTACTACAAAGAAACCCAAAAAGTTGTAAACTCTACGTTATAACACTTTCGATTCGGAGAGTAGAATGACTGGATCGTTTTAAGACGGGTAAGAATATTAGTAAATTTTATTTTTCTTATAGATGCCAAATCCCTTCTAACCTTCTATTTGCGGGGCGTAGAGCCCAAGATAATGCTACTAGAACGAGAGCGATTAGAGGAAGTATCGCGTGGATTATTTCGGTTCCGGCAACCGCGTTTGAAACTGACGCCGCTGTGAGGTTGAAAAACATTCCTGCGTATGCCCATTCTTTGAGAAGAGGAAAACGTGGAACTGTGATCGCAATTGCGCCGAGAAGTTTCCAAACCCCTAGAAGACTTATGAAGTAAAGAGGATATCCGAGTTGAGTTATACCAGCGATAACTTCCGGTCCGCGATTGAGATACACATAGCTTGCAAATGCGTAGTTAGCGGCGGTAAGGGCGGTCGCTAACCAATAGATAATGGTTTTAATTTTTTCCTGATTCATAGTCTGTTTTCCTTTCTTGGTTTGTTTGTATTTTTTGAAGTTCTTGTAGATACTCGTCCAGACGATCCAATCTGGCTTCCCAAATCTGTCGATATTCGTCGATCCAATTCGCTACTTCTTTCAAAGGTCCGGGCTCTAAACGAGCCGGTCTCCATTGGGCTTCCCGACCTCGGGAAATGAGCCCTGCCTTTTCCAACACTTTGAGATGCTTTGTGATTGCTGGAAGACTCATGGAAAAAGGTTCCGCAAGTTGTTTCACCGTGATTTTTCCATACCGAAGAGATGCCAGAATTTTACGGCGAGTCGGGTCTGCTAGGGCAGCAAAAGTAAGACTAAGTTGATCTGTTTTCTCTTCTTGTTGAACCATACGGTTAATTAACTTATAGGTTAAATTGGGTCATTTAAAATTTTTGTCAAATCCTTTCCTATAAAAAATTGCGAGAGTATGTTAACTGAGTGGATAATTTAACAAATTGCCTCTAAAAAGTCAAAAAGTCCACTCAAATCCTTTGTTTTTCTAACAAATTGATCATTTGTATCAAGCTACTTATTGCGTCGAGTCTTGGCTTAAATAAGTAGGTTTGGTGTAAGAATAAGCGGTCTTGTATAACTCTTATTTTTCTTGCAGGAAGAACGGAATTGGATTCTTAAAAGTGAAAATTCCTGCGGGACAAGAGTTCTAAAAGAAATTCGGATATGTCTCTGAGCCGCAAACCAATATAACAAGTTTTGAAAATCCGCATTATTTAAGTTCCTCGGGTTTTGAAGAAATCGAAATTTTTCTTTTTTCCAATTTGATTGAAATCAAAAGTGCGAAAGAATTTTTGAATGTGATGATCAGCGCACAGCTCCAATTCATGAAAAGTAAAATAGAAAAATTCCATTGGGATGAAAAATAAAAAATTATGTTCGATTATCTTAAACAAACAATTGATCCACCTTCCCATTTCTCTTTCTTCGGAAGGTCACACATCGCGATTGCGAGAAAGCCTGTCTTAAAAACCTTAAAAAAAATCAGTTATAATGATTCAGTAGTTCGTAATAAAATATAAAAGTTCTCACAAATTACATCCCTGTAATAGTTTACGAGCTTTCGAACGTATTTTATAACTGTTAAGTTTTCGTCGAGGCTTCCTATATTCTGAGGTTGTTAAAACAAGCTCTTAATTCTTGTTTTAAAAATCTATAATAGAGTTGTTGGAAATTCCATAGTGGAGATTAACAAAACTGCTTTAATCTTTCATCTCAATGAAACAGTCGGAGAGTTAATTTTTCAACAACTCTATTATAGGATGCTTTCGAGGGGAGCTTTGCGTTTATCCAAATATTGAAACGAAAGTTTTTACAGGTTTTATTATCAAGTTAAGAAATTGCTAGTTTTAGTTACCCAAAGAATCATTCGAAGTTTAAAATCTGAATTTCGTTTTAATACGTTTGGATTTGTGAATCTTAGTATTTTATAAATTAGGCGTTTACCGATTTTCGCATCGCCTCAAATTGGAAAAAATGTCCGATAAAGCTATAGAAATTCGAAAATTAAACCTCCAACTGAGTCAAAGGACGATTTTGGATTCCGTTTCATTTGAAGTCGATTCTGGAACGATTCTGGGAATTTTAGGACGTTCGGGCTCTGGGAAAACATCCCTTTTTCGCGCGATATTAGGAGTTCCCGCAGTTAAAAATTCAAAACAAAGCGGATCGATTTTTATTTTCGGAAAGGGTCGAAAAGAAATTCCGATCCATGAGTTGCAACCTGTCTTTCAAGATTCGGTCGGAAGTTTTAATCCGACTTGGTCTTTGGAAAAGGCAATTCGGGAACCGCTTCGAATTTTAGGGGGAGAAATTGCAAAGAGGGGAGAGGAATCTTTTCAAGACCTACTACAATCGTTTCAGTTGTCTGGCAAAAATCTGAATCGAAATGTTCTTTCTTTTTCTGGTGGAGAACTTCAAAGAGCGGCAATTCTTCGCGCGTTACTCACTGAACCTAAGATTCTTTTATTGGACGAGGCATTAGGCGCCTTGGATCCGATTCTTTTAAACGAAGTTCTGTTTTTTTTGAAAAGAGTTTCGAATGAAAAGAAAATTACGATTCTTCTCATCACTCATAGTTTGAGAACCGCGAAGAAGTTTTGTGACAACATAGGGATATTAGAAAAAGGTAAATTACTCGATTTTGGGAAAACGGAAGAAGTATTGGTAAATTATAAAAGTTCTTTTACGGGGGAACTCATCCGTGCAACCGATTTGAGCTCCCTCCGCGTTTGATCAGATATCGATTTGATAGAGATTTTTTCTGTCTTTTTTGTCTTTGTATAAAGCGATCATGATATCGATCCGGTAAATCGAGGATCTAAGGCTGGACTCTAAAAGTCTAAGCGCTTTGATCTGATTTTCCAGAGAAATATCACCCACTCTGGTGTTCTCTATTTTGTCGAATTTTTCGAGTTTGACCTGAGATGCCAATACGTCCGGAGGAGAGAAAATCAATCTTTTATTTTCAAAAGCGAATTCGTACTGAATTCTTTTTTTCTCAGAGGCAAGTTCAACTTCCTTGATTTTGCCGCCCTCAAACTTAAAACGAACGTATTTGAGCAGGTTGCTCTCGTACCCCTCGTCGAAAGTAAAAGGAATGTCTTCCGTGACGATTGTCTGCACCTTTTCCAGTTCCGGTCTCAGAATTACGAGAAGAGAATGTTTCTTCTCTAAATCCGTTAGTCTCTCATTGATCGTGGTTTCCAGATCTCTGACGATTTTCTGAAGGGATTTCGTGTAAGAACTTCCCTGTTCAGAGAATACATCGGAACGACTCAAGTCCGCCTGTCCTTTCTCTTTACTCTGCGCAAATGCAGGAATGTTAAGGAGGATAAACAGGATTGTGAGCCAGGTGATTTTTTTCATAAATTCCTCCAAGTTCAAAATAACGAAGGAAAATTAAAAAAAAGCAAACCTTTTTCATTCGGTTTTGTTTTCTTCTTCCATGGATTTGATTTCGGCAAAACGTTTTGCGAGATCTCTTCTTCTTTCGATCACCTTATAAGAGAATTCGGAGAAGAACGGATCATTCGGATATTTGAGAAGTTGTTCGTATTGATCCGCCGCTGTGACATAATCTCCTACTTTACTGGCAGTTTCGGCGTAAAAGAAATGAAATTTCTTATTGTACTGTTTCTTCTGCCCTAAATCGTCCACAAGTTCCGTGTTCTTAAAAATTCTATAAGCATAGAGATCCTTGGAGGAAAGAAGTTCGATTCTCGCTCTTCCCATTCTTGCATCCGGGCTTTGTTCGTCGATTTTTGCAGCTTCTTTGATGTAAATGAGAGCGCGATTTTTGAGATCGGTTCGGATGTAGTGGTCTGCCAAAAGGAGAAGAGCTTCCGTGTGAAATTTGTTAAGCGAAACCGCTTTTTTCCAGAGAATTGTGGCGTTGATCGGTTCTCGTATAATTTCATACAACGTTCCCAAGTGAATAAAAGTTCTGTAATATTCCGGGATTTCTGCGCTTGCGTATTCGAATTGTATGATGGACTTTTGATATTTTTTTTCTAGGTGATATGCGCGGCCTAAGTTATAGCGGAAAGGAAAAAATTTAGGATCGAAACGCACACCTTCTTCCAACATGGAAATTGCTCTGAGCCTGTCTTCGGTTTTTCCTTTTTCCAAAAGAGAAACTGCCTCGTTGTTAAAAAGCCCGCTATTATAAATCTCCTTTCTTTCGAATAAAAAACTTCCCTGAGATGGAGGAGGGTCTCCTTTCCAATTTCTTCCCGCCGTGAGAATAAAGTCCTGATCCGTTCGTAAAAAAGAACCTTCGTTGTAGTATTCGGGAGAAAGAATTTCATTTTCTCCCCAAAGCAAACCGGAATAGTATTGACCGCCGATTTGGATCTGTGCTTCGACGCTTTTGTAGGTAAAAACGAGAATGAGTGATAGTAAATAGGGAAAAAGGGACAAAAAGGAGATAGGATAAAGAGTTTTCCGAGGTAAAAAGTAAAAGTGATTTGAGCGATTCCTATTCACTACCTCTAAAACCTTGAGTTTGACCACCTATCCTTAACACTCCGACATCTAAAAAACGCATTGTAAATTCCGTTTCTGAAGAGACTCTGGTTTCATAAGAGGAACCGTTTTGACATTCAATGAACAAGCGCTTTTCGTTTGTAAAGACTTATCTTATTCTATCGGAAAAAAACGGATTCTCAAACAGATTTCATTTTCTCTTTTCCGCGGAGAACTCGTGCTACTTCGAGGAGACAACGGGGCCGGAAAAACAACTCTTCTCAGAGCGATCCTCAATCACGAACACCATAAGGATTCTTTTTCTTTTATGGACTCTAGATCGACAAAGCCTCGAATTTCTTACTTAGGTCACGAACTCGGACTTTATACCTCTCTCAGTCTTGAGGAAAATCTGCGTTATTTCCTTTCCATCGCAAAAATGGAATATTCGAAAGATAAAGTTGGTACCCTTTTAAAGTCGTTCCAGCTCTGGGCGAGAAAACAGGATCCGATCTTTACCTTTTCCAGAGGAATGAGGCAAAAGGCTGCTTTGGTGCGAGCACTTTTGACAGGAGGGGACTTGATGCTTTTGGATGAACCGTTTACGGCTTTCGATCAATCCGGACTCGAAACCGCGATTCCTGTTTTGGAGGAATATTCTCTAAATTCCGCGGTGTTGCTTGTGACTCACGATCCCCGCATTTCTTTCTCTCGCAAAACGAAGTCGTTGACTCTAAAGGGGGGGAATCTTGAAACTTCTGTTCTTTCTGTTCCATAAGGAATTTCTGTTATTAGGAAGGGCGGTCAACGGAATATTATCTATTCTCGTTCTCATCACTTCGATTGTATTCATTTTCAATTATGCGTTGGAACAGACCGGAAAACTTGATCGTCAGACCCTGATCGGAATCAAATGGTCCGTTTTATTCCTTACTTCTTATGTTTTTATCGGCCAATCCGCTTGGGAAGAACGGGAAAACGGTGGAGGGAAAATCAGCTCTCTTTTCCTTCCAATTTGGATGCGTTTTCTTTCCAAGTCCCTTGCCGTTTTTTCAGGGCTTACGATTGCCGCCGTTTACTTAATGATTTTATTATCTGTTTTTTTTCAAACGTTCCCTTTGGGGTGGAAAGATCTTACAGTGAATCTGATTTTCCTTTTGCCCGGGGTTCTTTGTATTTCTTTTTTGGGAGTCGCTTTGAGTCATATCAGCGATTCTTCCAGACTCAAGGAAATTCTGCTTCCGCTTTTGATGATTCCGTTTACGATTCCGATCCTTCTTTTCGGAATGGAAGCGGAAAGAAAACTTGAAAGAATGCCCGTGTTTGATCCGATTCCCGGAATTGCTATCTTACTTTCGTTTTGTATTTTTTACGCGGGAATCGGAATTCTACTTTTGGAACTTTCCGGAGACGAACCCTAAAGAATCGAAGAATCTTTCTTGATTCTACCGACATTCTTACGAATACTCTATTTCGTATGAAAATTCGTATCGCTCATCCCATTTGGGATTGGGTCTTATCTGCGGTTTTTTTAATAGGTTTCCCGATCGCCGTTTTATTGTCGCTCAATTATCCGAATGTGATCTTGCAACAAGGAACGGCTCACAGAATTTTTTACTTTCATGTTCCGGTCGCTTGGGTTGCTCTTTACGGCCCGATTTTTTCTCTCGTTTTCGCGGTTCTTTATCTGATTCGAAAAGAATCCAAATGGGATTTGCTTTCTTTTTCCGCAAATCAGATCGCTCTTCTGTTTGCGGTGGGTGTGATATTTTCGGGGAGAATTTGGGCGCTCAGCGCCTGGGGAGTTCCCTGGGATAAAACCGATGCGAGACTTCAATCGTTTACGGTTTTGTTTATTAGTTTGATAGCATATTTCGTTTTTCGAATATTAATCACCGACGCTTCCAAGAAAAAAATATTCTCCGCTTTCCTGAGTATTCTCTGTGCCGTGAACGCCGTCATTACTTGGGGGGCGATTCGTTGGATGGATAATCCGGGGAATCATCCGGAGTCAATTCTTGGAAAAGGAGGAATGGATTCCGACATACGTCTGAGTTTCTGGATAGGAGTTTTTGCGTATCATATTCTGTTTTTGACATTATTCCGTTTCACTTATCGTTTGTCTAAGATCGAAGACCTTCGCGATAGTTTACCGGAAAGGGAAGAGTAAAAAAACTTTGTCCTCTCCAAATTATAGTCTTTATACGGTTCTTGCGGTCGACGATTCCGAGATAAATTTAAAGTTGATCGTACATACCCTAAAACCTTTGGGCTTTCAGATTTTTACAGCGGAGTCCGCCGCAGACGCGCGTAGCGTTCTTCTTACAAATCGAGTGGATGTACTTTTGTTGGATGTAAGTATGCCTGACCAAGACGGTTTTTCCTTTTGTAGAGAACTCAGAGAAATTGAAAGATTCAAACTTCTTCCCATTCTTTTTATTACTGGGATCAATCGCGAAGTCGGTTTTGACGAAGCAGTTTCTCACGGTGGAGACGACTTTATCCACAAACCGTTTCAGCCGAAGGAGTTGATTGCCAAAATACGCGCTTTTATTCGAATTAAAATTCTTCAGGACGAGGTTTTAGAACAAAAAAGAAATTACGAGAGGGAGCTCATCATGGCGAGAAAAGTCCAGCAGGAACTTCTCCCCGAAAAAGAATTGGAATGGAACGGAATCAGTTTGAGTACAATCTTTCAACCTCTGATGCAGATCGGTGGGGATTACACGGACGCTTGGATTGAAAACGATTCTCTCCATATTTTTATCGCGGATTGTTCCGGTCACGGTCCTTCCGCGGCCTTACTTGCTGCGATGCTCAAGATGCAGGTCTCCAGCCTTTCTCCGGATCAAAGTTTGCAAGAGAAGGTGCAGACGCTTCGTCATAATCTTGAGAAAATTCTTCCCGACGAATTTTCGATTACCTTCTTTTACGGAATCTTAAACAAGAATCTGAGCTTCGAATACTCGAACGGAGGACATCCTCCTCCGATTCTCTATCAAAATGGAGAGGTAACAACTCTTTCCGGAATGGGGCCTCTCATCATTCCGATTGAAATCAACGTAAAAGAAGAATTCAAATCCGTTCAGTTTGAGAAAGGTTCTTATCTTCTTCTTTATACGGACGGCGCAACCGAGATCACCGACAAAAGTATGAACATTCTCGGAGAAGAAAAATTGAAAAGGATCTTTCAAGAAAGCGTTTCCAAAGAGGGAGATATTCTCGTTTCGATGATGGAATCCATTCTTGCACATTCGGACAGAGGCACGAATGATGACGATATCGCTATGATGGTATTGAAACTATGAATCTACCGACGTACAGAGGAAAAGTTAGGGATATCTACGATCTCGGCGATAAACTGATTCTTTCCTCTTCGGATCGTATTTCCGCTTTCGACGTCGTTTTTCCGCAGACCGTTCCAAACAAAGGAAAGGTTCTCAATCGGATTTCTACTTCTTGGTTTGAATTTTTTAAAAACGTTCCCAATCATATTTTAGAAACGGACGTGAGGAATTTTCCTTTCCCATTTCGAAGCCGTGAGGAATTGGAGGGTCGGTCGGTTCTTGTAAAAAAGTGCAAACGGATTGACTACGAATGTGTGGTTCGTGGTTATATCGCGGGTTCCGGTTGGAAGGAATACAGGAGTGAGGGAACTCTTGCGGGCGTAAAACTTCCCTCAGGTTTAAAAGAATCCGCAAAACTTCCCGAGCCGGTTTTTACTCCCGCGGTTAAAAATGATCAAGGCCATGATGAGAATATCTCCGAAAAAGAGATGGAGAATCGGATCGGAAAAGAACTGTTCGGGATTCTGAAAGAAAAATCGATTTCCATTTTCTTGCGTGCCTCTGAAGTGGTAGATAGTGCGGGAATCATTCTTTGTGATACTAAATTCGAGTTCGGAATTTTGGACGGACAAGTCATTCTGATTGACGAGCTTTTGACTCCGGATTCTTCCCGGTATTGGTCTGCGGATACGTATTCCGTAGGAATTTCTCCCCCGAGCTTGGACAAACAGATTCTTCGGAATTATCTGGAAGCTACGAGTTGGAACAAGATACCCCCCGCGCCCGGTCTCCCGGCGGAACTTATCCAAGAGCTGAGAGAAAAATATCAGAAGATAGAGGATCTCATTCTTTCATGTATATCGCAAAAATCCAAGTAGTCCTTAAGGAATCCGTTTTGGATCCGCAGGGAAGTACGGTAAAAAAAGTTCTCTCCGAAGTCGGTGAAAAATCCGTTCAAGATGTGAGAGTTGGCAAGTATATTGAACTCAAGATCGACGCTCCGAACGAAGAAGCTGCTAAAAAGGATGTAGAGAGACTTTGCGATAAGATTCTCGTCAATCATGTAATAGAAACATATTCTGCGAATATTCAAAAAATATGAAAGTTGCGATCGTTACTTTTCCGGGTTCCAATTGTGATTCGGACATCTACCGCGTTTTAAGGGATCAATACCAAGCGGAAGTGGATCTAGTCTGGCACAGGGACCAGTTCAGTAAAAAATACGAGTTGGTGATTCTTCCGGGAGGTTTTTCTTACGGAGATTATCTTCGTTCCGGTGCTATGGCGGGTTTTTCTCCGGTGATGAAGTCCGTTAAGGAACATGTGGACAAGGGGGGAAAACTTTTTGGGATCTGTAACGGCTTTCAAATTCTTACGGAAGCGGAGTTCCTACCCGGGGTTCTCACAAGAAATAAAACTCTCAAATACATCTGCAAAACCGTGACCTTGAAAAAAGGTTCTTCGGGAAATCCGGTGACTGCATCTCTCGATTTTCGAAAAGAATTGAAAATTCCGATTGCTCACGCGGACGGCTGTTATTATGCAACGTCCGACGTTATCAAACGACTCGAAGACGAAGAGAGAATTTTATTTCGTTACTTCGGGGAAAATCCGAATGGTTCTCTTGAAGCGATCGCAGGAATCACGTCCAAAAATTTCAAGGTTGCCGGAATGATGCCTCATCCGGAAAGGGCGATGAATCTAGTGACCGGTGAAGTTGATGGAAAGATTGTTTTAGATCTGATTTTGAGTGTTTGAAATTACGTGGGCGAACAAATTCGTTTTGAATTTTCGTTTTTCTAAATATATGATTCAATCCTAAATAAATGGATTTGATTGTGGCTTAATCTGTAGGAAACGAATTCCGTTTTTGATTATTTTTTTAGCCTCCATATTGATCGTCCGATTGTGTTTGTGAGTATATCGCCTTATGAATATTAGGCGGATAAACTACCGATTCCCAATTATTTCTCCAAGACTTACCAACATCGGATATTGGCTGTCCTATTTGGCGGAAAAATCATCAAGATTTTTCTTCGCGATCTCTTCCGATGGAGATTTGTAGATGGCATTTAAATCAATCGTCAATTCTTTCTTCTGTTTGTAAGAAATCCATTTCAAGAAATTCCTTACTATACGAACAATACAAAGTTGAACTTGCACTTTAGGAAAAATGGATATGATTTTATCATCGAATCTGGAAATCCTGAGTCTGATCTTTCTAAATTATCTGCAGTTTGCTCATTGTATTTTATCCTTGTTTTTTGATTTTATAACAAATCATTTACACACTGGACCTAACACCCTTTTCGTATATATACTTTAGTTGGTTTTCTTGTCTTTTTTGCATTTAGAACTTGTCCTAAAATCTCAGAATGTAGGAACTCCAACCGGAGTGTAATAAATAACTAAAGGGACGTTAATGTGTGTGCTTCTTCGTTTTGTGAAAAATTTGCGATGATATTTCTACGGAAGTTTTGGGGCAAGCTCTTAACCCAACCCTTTCAAGTTTATAAGGACGTTTTGTTTAAATGAATGTAGTTATACGAATGGTGTTGTTCGGGAATCTGTAAAGGGAAATTAAAAAAGTTAAAGCCAACGACTTCGAAAATCAAAAATATGGGAATGTAAGTAATAAGAGAGTGATGTAAATGTATCTAAAAATTAGAATATTCAGTTTTTTGGGAATAATATTACCGATGAGCATACAAACTCAGGCGCAAACTCAAACGACTGCTCCCACGAATCCATTACTACGAGGTACTTGGTATGAGGACCAGGAGCAAAAAGAAGCTGTACTCTACAACCGAGTAATGAAATATTTTCGACCGAATTCCCATTTCGTTTGGAAGACGGATCTACATGGGAGAAATTATCGTTTTTACAAAGACGGAAGGGTGGAATTCTTGATAGACCGCGATTTTAGGGAGGTTTTCCCAGACGTTTCCGAACTTGATGTGCACAGAAGCGAAGCGAAGGCTTTGGCGGAACATGGGGAACCGTATTCTGCGATTCGTTTGTTGAAGGGCATCGGACTTTGTTATCGATTTCAATTTGGAAAATTAGTTCCAGAAGGTTATCGAAGCGCTACTGAAGAACTGAGTCGTTTGATGAAACATATGGCTCACAAAAGAGGAGAGGTGGATGATCTTACCGACCCATACGGATGCACAAAAAAGAATATTCTAAAAATAGAAAGTGATCCTTTTCGGTTTTCATTGGAGACGACGGACGATTGGAGGCATTATTTTCCGGAACCGGAAACTCCTGAAAGTGGAAGGGAAGAGGATCACGTCTGGAAGATTCGAAGGTATTATCAATCGATTCCATTTAAAGAACAAGAGGAATATACTACTACCGAGACAAAGAAAATCCAACCCGGAGATAAAAACGGATTTTTGCAGAATGAGGAATGGGAAAATATATATCGATCCCAGTCCGAAAAATTCCTTTACTACAGACCGGATAGGATTCTGTTCACAATTGGACTCACGTATCATCCAGTTGCTGCAGTTTATAATTCCAAAAATTATTTTCAACTCTGGGATCTCAAACGTGGGATCAATCCTCGAA